>NZ_JBFAPO010000008.1:134500-179751 GCF_040676755.1 Dactylosporangium sp. NPDC049525
GCACCACCGCGCCGCGGCGCGGTCCCGGCCGGTGACCGCCGGCCGGCACCGCTGCGCCGGGAACACAGCAGCCCTATCGAAAGGTGTCGACGTGGTCCTCGACCCACTGGCGGAAGCTGCGTGGCTCCCGGCCCGTCACCTCGAGGACCGTCGGGAGAACCCGGGCCCGAAACGGGCCGGCCGCGGCGCGCGCGGACAGCACCGCGTCGACCACCTCCTGCGGCAGCCGGCGCGCCATCGCGGCCCGCGCCTCCGGTACACCGAGCTCCTCGAACCGCACCGGCCGGTCCAGGACGTCGGCGAGCACGGCAACCTGCTCCGCGGGGCTGATCGCGGCCGGGCCGCTCAACGGCAGCACCGCGCCGTCATGCCCGCCGGACATCGCCGCGACGACCACCGCGGCGATGTCCCGCGGATCCACGATCGCCGCCCGCAGGTCCCTGAACGGCGCCCGGACCACACCGGCACGCACCGCGGGCGCCCAGTCCAGGGCGTTGGACATGAACCCGCCGGGCCGCACGATCGTCCACGCCGGGCCGGCCTCCCGCACCGCCCGCTCACCGTCGGCGTGCCAGCGGCCCAGGGCGCCGTCCGGGTCCTCCTCGGCGGCCAGGGACGACAACGCCACCAGCCGCCGCACCCCGGCCTTCGCCGCGGCCTGCGCGAGGTTCGCGTCGTGCTCGGCCATCTGCGGCCCGGCCGACAGCAGGAACACCCGCTCGACGCCGTCCAGCGCGGCCGGCAGGCTGTCCGGGTCGCCGAGGTCGCCGCCGACGACGTCGACGCCGTCCGGCAGCAGGGTCGCGGCCCGCGCCGGATCGCGGGTCAGGGCACGCACCGGCGCGCCCGCGTCGAGCAACTGCCGCAGGACCGCGCGCCCGACGGTGCCGGTGGCACCGGTCAACAGGATCGTCATGTCCACGTGTGTACCGGGCCGCGCTCCAGCCGCGCTGGAGTGGAGGCGGACTGTATGGCCGCTCCAGCGGCCGCTTCTAGCGTCGGGCAGCAGCAACCGACGAGACCTGGGAGCCCACCGTGGAGCTGAACCCCGCCCGCATCCTCGACATCGCCTCCGGTGCCCGCCGCGCCCGGCTGCTGTTCGCCGCCGCCGACGTCGGTGTCTTCGGCGCCCTCGCCGAGGCACCCGCGACCACCGAGGAGCTGCGGGCACGGCTCGGCCTGCACCCGGCCGGGGCCGGCGACCTCCTTGCCGGACTGGAGGCCCTGGGGCTGATCGAGCGGCGCGACGGCCGGTACCACAACAGCCCGGCCGCCGAGCGGTACCTGGTGCCTGGGCGGCCCGAGTTCCTCGGCGGGTTCCTGGACTTCCTCGACGGCACCCTGCACCCCGCGTGGGACGGCCTCGCCGGCAGCCTGCGCACCGGGCAGCCGGCGAACGTGCAGGCCGGCGACGGCGACCCGTACGCGCCGGTGCACGCCGACCCGGCGGCGCGGACCGCGTTCTTCGACGCGATGGACGTGCTCAACGCCCCGATCGGCGCGGCCCTCGCGGAGCTGGACTGGAGCGGCTATGAGCACGTCGTGGACGTCGGCGGCGCCCGCGGCAACATCGCCGCGCACCTCGTCAAGGCCCACCCGCACCTGCGGGTCACGGTGTTCGACCTGCCAGACGTGCGGCCCGCGTTCGACCTGCACATCGGCGGGCTCGGCCTGGCCGAGCAGGTCACGTTCACCGGTGGGGACTTCTTCACCGACCCGCTGCCCGCCGCCGACGCGGTGCTGTTCGGTCACGTCCTGCACAACTGGCCGGTGCAGCGCCGCAGGTTCCTTGCCGAGGCGGCATTCCGCGCGGTACGCCCCGGCGGCGCCGCGTTCGTCTACGACCCGATGCTCGACCCGGACCGCCCGCAGCTGCCCAACGTGCTGGCCAGTCTGAACATGCTGGTCTGGTCCGCCGGCGGCGCCGAGTACACCTACGCCGACGCGGCCGGCTGGTTCACCGACGCCGGGTTCGGCACCGTCGGGCACACGCCGCTGGTCGCGACCACGAGCCTGCTCACGGCGCGGAAGGACTGAACGGTGGCCGTCGCTGTGACCCGCGACCCCGAGCTGACCCGCACGGCGCTCACCGGCTGGCTGTCGGCCCGCTTCGCCGCGCCGGACCTGCGGCTCGGCCCGGTGACCGTGCCGCCGTCGACCGGCTTCTCGGCCGAGAACCTGGTCGTGGACGCCACCTGGACCGGCGCGGACGGGCCGGTCCGGCGGCGGCTCGTGGTGCGGGTCGCGCCGACGACCTACCAGCTGCATCCGCGGCCACGGTTCTGGTTGCAGTACCACATCCAGCGCCTCCTCGGCGAGCGCACGAGCCTTCCGGTGGCGCCGGTGCACGGCTTCGAGCCCGACCCGGGGCTGCTCGGCGCGCCGTTCTGCGTGCTGGGTCACGTCGCCGGCACCGTGCCGGCGGACCTGCCGTCGTACCATCGCGAAGGCTGGCTGCACGACGCGCCGCAGCCGTTGCGGGCGGCGGCGTGGCGGCACGCCGTGGACGCGCTCGCCGACATCCACCGGCTCGACCCCGCGACCCTCGGCCTCGCCGCGCAGCTGGGCCCGGCCGATCTGGCCGCCCAGGTCGAGGAGCTCGCGGCGGACCTCGACTTCTACGGCTGCGCCGAGAACCCGCAGATCCGCGCCGGGATCGACCTGCTGCGGGCCACGGTGCCCACGGCGCACGGCCGGCCGGCGCTGCTGTGGGGCGACGCCCGGCTCGGCAACCTCGTCTTCGACGGTGCCACCGTCGCCGCCGTCCTGGACTGGGAACTGGCCGGGCACGGCGCGCCGGAGACCGACCTCGCCTGGTTCCTGCACCTGGACCGGCACCTCAGCGAAGGCATCGGCGCCGAACGGCTGCCCGGGCTGCCGGACACCGCGGCGACCGTCGCCCGCTGGGCCCGGCGCACCGGCCGGATGCCGCACGCCCTGGACTTCCACCGGGTGCTCGCCGCGGTGCGGTTCGCGGCGTTCACCGCCCGCGTGACCACCCTGGCGACCGGGCACGGCCTGGTCCCCGCCGACTTTCCTCTGCACCGCAACGCGACGCGCCTGCTCGCGGCCACACTCAAGGAGGTCGGCACATGAAACTGTCCATCCTGGACCAGTCCCCGATCGGGGCCGGCCAGTCACCGGCGCAGGCCCTGCGCAACACCGTCGAGCTCGCCGTGCTCGCCGACGAGCTGGGCTACACCCGGTACTGGGTCGCCGAACACCACGCCATGCACTCCCACGGCGGCAGCGCGCCCGAGGTCCTCGTCGCCGCGATCGCCGCCCGGACCGAACGGATCCGGGTCGGCTCCGGCGGGGTGCTGCTCAGCCACTACAGCCCGTTCAAGGTCGCCGAGGTGTTCCGCACCCTGGAGGCGCTGCACCCGGGCCGCATCGACCTCGGCATCGGCCGGTCGGCCGGCTCCAGCCCGGTCGAGTCCTACGCACTGCGCGGCACCCGCGGCACCGCGCCCGTCGCCGACGACTTCGACGACAAGCTCGTCGAGCTGCTGGCGTTCCTGGACGGCGGGTTCCCGCCCGGGCACCCGTTCCGCGACGTCGTGGTCACCCCGACCGGCACCGGCCGGCCCGAGGTGTGGCTGCTCGGCTCCAGCCCGCGCAGCGGCGTCGCCGCCGCCCAGCTCGGCCTGCCCTACGCCTACGCCCATTTCATCAACCCCGCCCCGACCCGGGCCGTGTTCGCCGACTACCAGGCCCGCACCGGCGGGACCGGCGGCGCGATCCTCGGCATCGGCGTCTACTGCGCCGACACCGACGCCGAGGCGGAACGCATCTACGCGACCCAGCGCGCGTTCCGCCGCCGGCTGACCCGCAACGACGTGCGGCCCGTGCCGAGCCCCGAGCAGTCGCTGCGGGAGCTCGCCGACGGTGACGACCCGCTCGGCGCCGAACGGTTCGAGTTCCCGCGCTACGTGCACGGCACCCCGGACAAGGTCCGCGACCAGATCCTGGCCATCACCGAGGCGACCGGCGCCGAAGAGGTCATCGCGCTCGCCACCATCTACGACCACGCCGACCGGCTGCGCTCCTACGAGCTGCTGGCGGAGGCGTTCGCGCTGCAGCCTGTTGCTGTGTCTTGAGAGGACTCCGATGCGCTTCGGAATCAACCTGTTCCCGACCGTCGGCCCGGACGACAAGGATGCCGCCGAGTACTTCGACGACGCCCTCGCCCTGGTCGAGCTCGCCGAGCAGCTCGACTACCACCACGTGAAGACCGTCGAGCACTACTTCTTCGCCTACGGCGGCTACAGCCCCGACCCGGTCACGTTCCTGGCCGCCGCGGCGGCCCGCACGTCCCGGATCAGGCTGATCACCGGCGCGGTCATCCCGGCCTTCACCCACCCGGTGAAGCTGGCCGGCAAGCTCGCCATGCTCGACAACATCTCCCACGGCCGGCTCGACGTCGGCTTCGGCCGGGCGTTCCTGCCCGACGAGTTCGCCGCGTTCGGCATCCCCCTCGATGAGAGCCGCCCCCGCTTCGACGAGGGCGTCGAGGCCGTCCGTCGACTGTGGACGGAGAAGGACGTCGTGTTCGACGGGGCGTTCCACCAGTTCGGGCCCGTCACCCTGCTGCCGTTGCCGTACCAGCGGCCGCACCCGCAGATCCTGGTCGCCACCGCCATCACCCCGTCGTCCGCCGAGACCGCCGGGCGCAACGGGTACGGGCTGCTGCTTGTGCCGTCGATCAACAAGCGGGAGAAGGTCCAGGAGATGATCGCCGGCTACCGGTCGGCACGCGCCGCCGCGGGACTCGACCCGGCCGGCGGCGACATCCACCTCAGCTACAACTGTTACCTGTCCGAGGACCCCGACGAGGCGTACCGCAGCGGCCGCCGCTACTCCGAATGGACCAACGCCCAGCTGCTGGAGGCGGTGTCGGCCTGGTCGGCGACGCGCAGCTCCGGATACGAGGGCTACGAGAACATCGTGAAGAAGGTGTCGGCCGCGGACTTCGACAGCTCGCTGCGCGACAACAAGGCGCTCGTCGGCACCCCCGCCGAGGTCATCGACCGCATCGGCACGATCCGCGACTGGTTCGGCGACGTCACGGTCAGCCTGCAGGTCGTGTCGGGCAACATGCCCCTGTCCGAGTCACAGCGCACCGTGCGCCTCTTCGGCGAGCAGGTCCTGCCGAAGTTCGGCTGACCACAATGGACAGTGCCCCGGCCGCCACCGGCCGGGGCACTGCCGCGTCAGGACAGGAACTCGTTGACCGCCGCGACGAACGCGGCCGGCTCGTCCACCCACGGGTAGTGCCCGGCGCCCGGGATGGTCACGTGGCGGCCGTGGGCGAGGCCGGCGGTGACCACGTCGCCGATGCGTACGCCGGTCAGTGCGTCCTTCTCGCCGGTCAGCACCAGTACCGGCGCCGGCAGGGTGGCGAGGCCGTCGAGCCAGCCGGGGTCCGTCCCGGCCCAGAACCCGGCCCACGCGGCCAGGGCGAACTGCTCCCGCTGGGTCGCCGCGTGTGCCCGCTGCCGCTCGTCCCAGCGGCCGTAGGCCGCCGGCGTGTAGCGGTCCAGGACGTCGAAGACCCGCTCCGGTGCGGCGTCCGGCGGCAGGCTCAGCAGCTCGCCGGCGGCCGCGCCGACCTCGGCGTGCCAGGGCGCGTCGGTGCGGGTGGCGAGGATGTCACCCACGTCGTCGCCGCCCTTGCCGTACAGCTGCGGGCTCGGCGACACCAGGACCAGCCGGGCGATGCGGGCGGGGTGCGCGGCGGCGTAGGCGCTGGCCACGACCGACCCGGCGGAGTGCCCGAGCAGGTCGAGCCGCTCCAGGCCGAGATGGTCGCGCAGCGCCTCGACGTCGCGGGCGAGGGTGGGGTACGCGTAGGTGGACGGGTCGTCGGGCCGGGCGGACGCGCCGGTGCCGCGGGCGTCGTAGCGGATCAGCCGCCGGGACGCGGACAGGCCGCCGAGGTCCTCGAGGTAGCCGGCGGCGCGTGGCCCGCCCGGCACCAGGACCAGCGGCGGCCCGTCGCCGATCGACTCGTAGTGCAGGACCGTGCCGTCGAAGCTGGTGAAGTTCGCCATGCCAGCGACGCTACGAACGGCCGCTCCACAAGCGGTGGGGTTCCGCTACAGGGTCAGGACCGCCTTGCCGTTGACCTGCCGGTCCCGCAGCGCCGCCCACACCGGCGCCAGGTCCGTCCACGGGGCGGTGACCGCGACCTGCGGGTCGAGCCGGCCCTGCGCCACGAGACCCACGAGCGTGGTCAGGTCCGGCCCGACCGGCTGCCGTTGCGTCTCCTGGAACAGATACAGGTGCCGCAGCGACACCCCCGGCCGCGGCCGCCCCCAGTCCAGCGGCAACGCCAGAGGCGCGCGGGTGGTGTTCCCGTAGCTCACCACCACCCCGTCGGCGGCGACCGCCCGCCATGCGGCCGTGAGGGCATCGCCGCCGACGCTGTCCAGCAGCACGTGGACGGGCTCGGTCACCTCGTCGCCATAGCGGCCGACGCCGGCCGCGCCGAGCTTCGCCAACCCGTCGCCGCGGCCCTTCGCGCCGACCTGGGCGAGGACCCGGGCCCCGGCGGCGGCCGCCAGCTGCACCGCGACCCGGCCGACGCCGCCGCCGGCACCGGTCACCAGGACGGTGCGGCCGAGCAGCCAGCCGGCGTGCCGCAGCGCGTACAGCGCGGTGAGCCCGGCGACCGGCAGCGCCGCCCCGGCCGTGTCGGGCACGGTGTCCGGCAGCACGGCCAGGTGCGCGGCCGGGATCGCGACCCGCTCCGCGAACCCGTCCCGCCCGGCGAGCCCCGTGACGCGGGTCCCGACGGGCGGCCCGCCATCGGCCGCCACCTCGACGACCCCGGCGATGTCCCAGCCGACCCGGGCCCCTGCCGGCAGCGCCCCGGCGACGGTCAGGTCACCGCGGTTGAGCCCGGCGGCGGTGACCGCCACCACGGCCTCGCCGGGCGCCGGCCGCGGCGGGTCGACCGTGGCGAGGGTCAGCCCGCCCTCGCCGGTCGTGACGAGTGCCCGCACGAC
The DNA here is from genome assembly GCF_040676755.1 of Dactylosporangium sp. NPDC049525. Classification (NCBI taxonomy): domain Bacteria; kingdom Bacillati; phylum Actinomycetota; class Actinomycetes; order Micromonosporales; family Micromonosporaceae; genus Dactylosporangium; species Dactylosporangium sp. NPDC049525. The sequence goes on from NZ_JBFAPO010000008.1 coordinate 141,511, forward strand.
TCAGCCGGCCGGCTGGGCTTCGATGTCACGCGTCGCGAACGCCTCGACGTCGAAACCGCCCGGCGTCGACAGCGGCAGCACCTCCAGGCGCAGGTGCGAGGAGAGCGGGTTGCCGTACAACACGTCGGTCAGCTCCTCGTGCGAGCCGACCTCGTAGATGTTCAGCCCGCCGGACTGCCCGACGACGATCCAGCTGTGCTTGATGATGCCCTTGTCGATGAGCCCCTGGATGTAACCGAAGCCCTCCGGCAGCCGGTGCCGGAACTCGTCCGAGCTGATCCCGACAGGGTTCTGGTGCGTGAAGACGGCGAACAGTGCCATGGTGCCCTCCTGGTCCGTGACCCGCATGCTTGCGGGATCACGGACCAGCCTGTGCGCCACCGGTGCAGCACGACTGGAGCATTTCTGGAGCTGTTGTCAGCTCAGCTGCGGGTACACCACCCGGAGGTCGGCGGCCATGGCGGCCTTCGCGCCGGCGGCCGCGTCGTCGACGAGGACCTCCAGGTCGCCGCGGGCGACACCGTCGACGACGGCGGTGGCCACGAACGCGGGGTCGAGCTTCGGGATCTCCCAGCGGGCCATCATGTCTGTGTCGGCGGCGCCCAGGTGTACGGCGGTGACCTGGGTGCCCTGCTTCGCCAGCTCGAGCCGCACGCCGTTGGTGAGGCTCCACTGCGCCGCCTTCGCCGCGCTGTAGGACGTCGCGTCGAGGAACGTGACCCACGACAGCACCGACAGCAGGTTGACGATGGCGCCGCCGCCGTTGCGGCCCAGGATCGGGGCGAACGCGCGGACCATCCGCAGCGTGCCGAAGAAGTGGGTGTCCATCTCGAGGTGGATGCGGTCCAGGTCGCCGTCGACGAGGTTGGAGAACGTCGCGATTCCCGCGTTGTTGACCAGCAGCGTGACGTCCCCGGCGGCTTCTGCCGCGGCCTGCACGGCCCCCGGGTCGGTGACGTCGAGCGGCAGCACTGTGGCGCCCGGCAGGTCGACGGTACGCGGGTCACGGGCCGTCGCGTACACGGCCGCTCCGCGGGCGAGCAGCTCCCGCGCGATGTGCAGGCCGAGGCCCCGGTTGGCGCCGGTGACCAGCGCGACGGATCCGTCGATCTCCATGTGGTTACCTCCTGAGTTGGTCCGGTCACCGTATGGCATCGATCACCTGTGACGGTTCCACCGTGCGGACGGCGCGATCCAGCCGTGGGTCCGGTGTCGGTCGTCTATGCTCCACGCGTGTTCGGAGGTCTTTTCAGGCGCGGTGCGGCACCCGTCCTGCCGGAGGTCGACCGCGACCGCGCGCTCGCCGACCAGGACCTGCGCGCGGCGCGGGCCCGCGCGGTCGCCGGCGACTGGACGGCCGCCCGCGACGTCATCGCGGCGGCCGGCACCGACTGGGAGCGCCGGGGGCATCGGACCTGGGTGCTGGCCGAGGCCGCGCAGGAAAACGCCGGCGCGTGGATTGACGCATGGCTGACGGCGACCCCGGATGACCCCACCGTGGTCACCCTGCACGCCGCCGCCCTCACCGAGCTGGCAGGCAGGGCGCGGGGCCACGCGACGGCGGCCCAGACGTCGCAGGAACGGCTCCGCTCGTTCGCCGACCTGTCGGCGAAGGCGCGGGCCCAGGCGGAGCGGGCGCTCGTGCTCGCGCCGGACGACCCGCTGCCGTGCAACATCCTGTTGAACTCGATGTTTTCCGGCGGCGACCGCGGTGGTGCCTTCGGCGAGCTCCTGGCCGAGGCGAGGCGCCGCGACCGGTTTGACTTCGAGGTCCACACGACCGCGGTGACCTTTCTCTGTGAGAAGTGGTTCGGCTCGCACGACGCGATGTTCGCCCTTGCTCGGGAGACGGCGTCGCAGGCCCCGCCGGGAGCCGGTGCCACGATGCTGCCGCTGTTCGCCCATTTCGAGTACGCGATGCGTGAGTACTCCTGGGCCAAGGTCAACGCGAGCGCGCTGGTCGACTGCCGCCGGTATTTCCAGCGCCCCGACGTCCAGGGCGAACTCGACGCGTGCGTGACGAAGTGGCGTGCGCCCGGCCCACCGACCCACGCGAAGGCGCTCACGTGCGAGAACTGGCTCGCCATCGCGTATGCGCTGTCCGGCCGTCGCGACGAGTGCAAGGCCGTGTTCGACCGCATCGGCCCCTACGCCGACTCGCACGTCTGGGCGTACTTCTTCGGCTCCATCCGGGACGGGTTCACCGCGAACAGGGCCTGGGCCAACCGCACCCGGTGACGTTCGCCGACACGTCAGGCCTCGGCCTGCTCGAGCAGGCGCTCGGCGCGGTCCGGGTTGCCCTCGGCGAGGCCGCGGTCGATCGCGCCACGGGACGCGAGCCACATCGCCACGCCGACGAGGAACACGATGCCCTCGGTGACGGTCAACGCCCAGATGATGCCGGTCAGCCCGAACCAGAGGTTGCCGAGCAGCACGATCGGGATGAACAGGACGCCCTGCGCCATCGACATCGTGATCGCCGGCGCCGAGCGTCCCGTTGCCTGGAACAGCGACGTGATGAGGCCCCGGAATCCGTTCACGATCATCGCCGCGAGCTGTGCGATGAGGATCGTGACGCCGATCGCGAGGACGGACCGGTCGGGCAGGAACGCGGCGACCACCTGCTCGCGGAACACGAGCATCGTCGTGGCGAACACCAGCACGATGGCGCCGACCGTGATCGCCGAGCCGCGCAGTGCCGCGGTGAGACGGCTCCGGTCTCCCTTGCCGTACGAGTAGGCGAGCAGCGGCAGCACGCCGATCGTGACGCCCATGACCAGGAACTCCGGCACCTGCGCGAGCCGGACCGCGACACCCATGGCCGCGAGCGGGCCGTCGCCGTAGGCGACCGCGAGGCGGTTGAGCACCAGGCTGGTGACGATCATGAAGGCGGACTGGAGCAGTTCCCCGACGCCCACGCCGAAGACCGGCTTGAGCACGGCGGGGGAGAGCGTGAACCACCGCGGCGCGAGGCTCAGGTGCTCGCTGTGCCGCCACATCCAGACGGCGAAGTAGATCACGCTGACCAGGTTCGCGAGGCCGGTCGACAGCGCCGCGCCGGCGACGCCCCAGTGCAGCACGAGGATGAACAGCACGTCGAACACGAGGCTTCCGACCGTCGACACGATGAGCCCGATCATCGCCTGGCGCGCGGCGCCCTCGGCTCGCACGAGCTGTTCGAGGCAGAACGCCGCGGCGAGCACGGGGACGAAGGCGAGCATGACGGTGATGTACGACGTTGTCGCGGGCCCGGCGGCGGCGTCCGCGCCGAGCACCGACACGAGGGGGTGCAGCAGGAGCAGCCCGGCGCCACCGAACACGGCGCCGGCGAGCACCGCGCCCCAGAGGGCGAACGACGAGACGTGCTTGATCTCGCCGGCCTTCGCGGGCTCGCGCTCCGCCGCGCCGAGCAGCCGCGAGATGAGCGTGCTGCCGCCGACGCCGAACACGCTGCCGATCGCCATGACGAGGCCGAGCAGCGGCGTGCCGAACGTGATCGCGGCGAGGAGCGCGGTGTCGTGGAGCGAGCCGATGAAACCGGCGTTGATGACGTTGTAGACGGAGCCGACGATCATCGCGGCGGCCATCGGCACGCAGAGGTGCACCAGGGCACGGGCGATGGGCGCGGCGGAGAGGTACCAGCGGTTCGTGCCGACGGCGTCGGCCTTCGCGGGGGACTCGAGGGTCGTGGTGCTCATGGCTGCTCCTTTTCCGGGCAGGTTTCTCGGGGTTTCCGGGCAGGTTCCAGCGCGCGACGGCGGATGCCGGCACGGCGACAGGGCAGGTTGGGGCGCGCGACGGCGGCACGCCGGCGCGGCGGGTCGGGTGGGCGCGGCCGGGCCGCGCCCGTGGTGTTACCGGGTGGGTTGCGGCAGCTCCGCGGTGACCTTCGTGAGCAGGGCGTGCAGGGCCGCGCGCTCGGCCTGGTCCAGCGGGGCGAGGATGGTCTCGTCGGCGGCGGCCATCGCGGCGTCGAACCCGGCGATGAGCTCGACGCCGGCCGGCGTCGCGTGGACGCGCTTGCTGCGCTCGTCGCCGCTCTCCGTGCGGCGCTCGACGAGGTCGCGGCGCTCCAGCCCCTGCAGCAGGCTCGTGACGCTCGCCGCGCTCGTGCGGGTGACCGCCGCGATGTCCCGCTGGATCGCGCCCGGGTTCTTCACCAGGTAGCCGAGCACGAAGGCCTGCGCGAAGCTGAGCTCGCGGGCACGGATCCAGTCCTCGCCCGCCTTCTGCTGCGCCCAGCCGATCCACCGGACCAGGTCAAGGGTGCTCGTGAGCCTCGGTGCGTCCATGGTTCAAACTCTAATGATTAGAGCTCTAACTGTCAACGCTCGAACTGACCCTGCGATTTCGACACCGACGGTTGACGGCGGATCGGTCAGGAATCAAGAAGCGGCCGGGACCGGGCCGTTCCTAGGGTTGCCGCCATGAACATCAAACAAGACATCGCCCAGGACATCGAACAGGACAAGGCCGCCGACGGCACGTGCCCGGTGGCGCTGCAGTACTGCCACATCACCGTGAGCGACTGGGACGAGTCGCTCGCCTTCTACCGTGACGCGCTCGGGCTCGAGGTGCACAACGACATCGGCTCCGGCGCGGCCCGCTGGGTCACGCTCGGCGGCACGAACCAGCCGGGCCTGGAGTTCGTCCTGTCGCTGCCGCACGCGGGCCGCACCGAGGCCGACGGCGACGCCCTGCAGGACCTGCTGTCGCGGGGCGTGCTGCCGATGATCGTCTTCAGCACCGACGACCTTGACACGACGTTCGAGCGGGTCCGGGCCTCCGGCGCCGAGGTGTTGCAGGAGCCCATCGAACGGCCGTGGGGGCCCCGGGACTCCGCGTTCCGTGACCCGTCGGGCAATACGGTGCGGATCCAGCAGGGCGCGGTTCGCTGACCGGCTGCCCTACCACCACTCCCAACCGGAGTAAGGGATCTCAGTGCCGGAACAGGCGGATCTCGGTGTGGACGTGGGTGATGCCGCGTCGCGAACACTCCTGCCGCACCGCGGCCGACCGGATCGAGTCGCCGGGTTCGGCGATGTACCGCACCCCGTGCCGTGCGGCGTGTTCGACGTTGTCGGCGAACGGCAGCGCGCCGTCGGACACGAACGCGACCCGGTCCAGTATCCGTAGCCACGCCGCCCGGTCGGGGACGTCCTCGGTCCGCTGAAGCTGCGCCGCCACCCGGTCCTGCACCTTCGTCCCGGCATCCGATGCCTGGACGGCCGGGTGGCGGCGCAGCCACCAGGTGTCGACTTTCGCGCCGGCGAGCCGCGTGCAGTCCACTCGCGATTGCTGGCCGGCGCCGATGCCCAGCGTCATCCCGTCCCGGACGTACGCCACCGAGTTCGACTGTGTGTACCGGACCACGACGAGGCCGAGCAGCAGGTCGTCGACGGCCGCGGCGGGCAGGCGCGGGTCCGCGAGCAGTTCCCGGGTCAGCGGCGCGTCGTCGCGGGGCTGGGTGAGACGCAGCCCGTACACGTCGCGGGTCTCCACCGGCGGCGGCTCGAACGCCGCGTCGGCCGTCACGACGAGGAATCGGCCGCCCTTCTTCGCGGCGAGGGACGCCACCACCCCCGGCTCGTACCCGGGTGCGACGACGCCGTCGGACACCACCCGCCGCAGCAGGTCGGCGAGCTCCGCGTCGACCGGCTCGGACACCGCCACGAAGTCGCCGTAGGAGCTCTTCGGGTCGGCGTCCCGCGCCCGCACGTAGGCGCCGGTCAACGCACCCGTCGTCGCCGGATCCACCTGGTACGTCCGTGCCATGACCGCGTCGAGCGGACCCGCGGTCGCGGCACCGGCCGGCGAGACGTGCTTGAAGGACGCGGCGACGGGCCGGCCGAGCACGGTCGCGGCCTCCCGCACGAGCTGCCAGGCACCCGCGGCGTCGAGGATGTTGATGTACGACGGCGCACCGTGCACCACCCGCAACGGCTGGGTACCGGGGTCGATCGGCGTTGCCGTCGCCGTGCGCTGGTGCGGGTTCATGCCATACCGCAGGTTCACGCTGCCTCCGATCGCAGGACGTCTGCTTCCGGAGGCGCCCAGGCGGACGGCGCCACACCCTCGATCCGGCCGGGTCCCCGGTGGTGCTCCACCCTCGCCAGTACCCGGCCGCCCGCAGCATACCGAACCCGGCTGGCCGCGCCCGGTACGCGTGGTGGTGGGCGCCGGTGCGATCATCGGGGTATGACGGCTTGGCGAGACGTCCAGCAGGCGGTGCCGGAGTTCGCGCAGCGGGTGCAAACGCTGTTCGACGCCCACCGGCACAAGACCATTGCCACCCTGCGCGCCGACGGGTCACCGCGGATCTCCGGGATCGAGGTGGTCTTTGAGGACGGCGAACTGGTCTTCGGCTCGATGGCGCACGCGCGGAAGGGCGCGGATCTGCGGCGGGATCCCCGGTTCGCGTTGCACAGCGCCACGGTCGACCCGGTCGAGGGCGCCGAGGCGCAGTGGCCGGGTGAGGCGAAGATCTCCGGGCGGGCGGTCGCCGCCGGACCGGTCGTCGAAGGGCCGGACGGCGACCGGTTCCAGGCCGACGTCGCCGAGGTCGTGCACACCCACCTCAACGAGGCGGCCACGCTGCTCGTCATCGAGTGGTGGACGCCGTCGCAGGGACTCCGGCGCGTCGAACGCGAGTAGCGCGACGTGCGCCCGGAGCTACGCGTCGTCGCCCGCGGGCGGAGAATCCAGGAGCGCGTCGATGCGCTGGACCAGCTCCGTCATGCCGATCTGGGCGGCCGCCCGCCTGGTCAGGTCGAGGACCTGTCGTGCCTCGTCCCACTGGCCCGCGGCCAGCAGCAGCCGGCCGAGGACGTCACCGACGACGGCCAACCCGTCCGGTCGCTGCAGTTCGGTGAGCAGTTGGAACGCGGTGATCAGCCGGGGGCCGGCCGCCTGGTGGTCCTGCCGGGCGAGGTCGATCTGTGCCAGGCCCCAGTTCGCGGACGCGATCCCGTCGGGGTCACCGAGGTCCTCGTTGACCTCGAGGCATTTCTGCTGGAGCTCGGCGGCCTCGGCGTAGTCGCCGCGCTGGAAGGCGATCTCGGCGACCTTGCCCCACGTGATGGTCGTGGAACGGGTGTCGCCGAGGCGTTCGAGCACAGGTAGTTGCACCTGATGGTAGATGCGCAGCGCCTCGTCGTAGTCGCCGCGCTGGTAGGCGATGTCGGCGATGTCGCCCCACGTGACGGCGATCGAGCGGGTGTCGCCGAGGCGTTCGTACACGGGCAGTTCGATCTCGCGGCGGATGCGCAGCGCCTCGTCGAACTCGCCGAGCCGGTAGGCGATGTCCGCGATCCAGCCCCAGGTGACGGCGATCGAGCGGGTGTCGCCGAGGCGCTCGTACACCGGGAGTTCGATCTCGCGGCGGATGCGCAGCGCCTCGGCGTAGTCGCCGCGCTGGTGCGCGATGTCGGCGATCCTGCCCCACGTGACGGCGATCGAACCGGTGTCGCCGAGGCGTTCGTACACGGGCAGTTCGATCTCACGGTAGATGCGCAGCGCCTCGTCGTGGTCGCCGAGCTGGTAGGTGATGTCGGCGATGTCGCCCCACGTGACGGCGACGGAACGGATGTCGCCGAGGCGTTCGTACACCGGCAGCTCGACCTCGCGGCAGATGCGCAGCGCCTCGGCGTAGTCGCCGCGCCGGTACGCGATGTCGGCGATGTCGCCCCAGGTCGCGGCGGCGGAACGGATGTCGCCGAGGCGTTCGTACACGGGCAGCTCGATCTCGCGGCGGATGCGCAGCGCCTCGTCGTAGTCGCCGCGGCGAAAGGCGATGTCCGCGATCCAGCCCATCGCGGTCGCGGCCTCGCGCGGCGAGCCGGCGGCGGTGAGCATCCGGTGGGCCTTGTGCAGCAGCCGTTCGGCCTGCTCATGATCGCCCCGGGTCATCAGGTGGGTCGCGTATTCGGCCAGCACCCGGGCGTGGTCGAGCGAGTCGCCGTCGGGCTGGTCGCCGGCCTGGTCGACCGCCCGCTGGAACAGCCCTTCGCCGGCGTCGCCGTCGCCGGTGGTGAGCGCCGCGGCCGCGACCTGCCGCAGGAGGTTGCTGTGCACCGGGCGCTGGTGCCGGTCGAGCAGCGCGATGGCGTCCCGGCCGAGCGCGAACGCGTCCTCGGCCGGCCCCTGCTGCAGTCTCCGCACGGCGGACGGCGCGCTGGACGCGGCGACGGCGGGTGCGTCGCCGAGCAGCGCCAACCGGGTCAGCTCCACATCCAGGAGCGCGTCGCGCCGGTCCTCGGCGGCGGTGGCGCCCCACGCGGCGAACAGGGCATCGACCACGACGGCGGCCAGGGTGCGCTGGGTGCCGGGGTCGAGAGGAGCGAGCCGGCCGGCGGTGAGGGCGTTGACGGCGACGGCCGGGCGGCCCGGGTCGAACAGGTCCGGGAAGCTGTCCAGCAGGCCGAGGCCGCGCAGCCGCACCAGCGAGCCGCCGACGGTCTCGGCCAGCACGTTCAGGACCGGTTCGGGCACCGGCACCTGGAACAGCGTCGCGGCGCGCAGCAGGCCCAGGTCCGTGCGGCCGGCCTGCTCGATCAGGGCGTCGAGGGCGAGACTCTCCAGAAACGCGCGGACCTCGGCGTCGGGGGGCAGGTCACCCTGCTGCAGGTAGTGCTCCATCCCGGCGACGACGGACTCGGCGCGGTGGATGTCGACCTGCTCGCCGTAGACCAGCCGCAGGCCGATCAGGTCCTGCAGGCCGGGGTTGCCGCGGCTGACCCGGCGGGCCCGGCCGGCCAGGTCGGCGCGTTCGGCCGCCCGCGCGGTGGTGGTGAGGGCCTGCTGGCGGCGCTGGAGCTTGTGCTGCGCGACCGGGGACAGCGGCTGCAGCTGCACGGTCTCCAACCGGCGCTCCAGGCCGTCGAGGGTGAACGTGTACCGGCTGGTCAGCAGCAGCCGGCTGTCGGACTCGGCCGGGTCGAACGCCCGTACCACGGCCGCCAGGGTCCCGGCGTGTTCCGGGGCGACCCGGTGCGCCCCCATGGGATCGGATCGCAGGATCTGCTCCAGGTCGTCGATGACCAGCAGCAGCGGCCGTTCGACCGGGCCGGTCTGCGCGCACGGCCCGGCGAGCAGGTCGATCAGCACCGCCTCGATCGCCTCCGGCCGCCGCCGTACCTCCGCCCGGCGCTGTTCGACCAGCTCCCGGGCCGCCGGGTTGCTGCGGACCGCGGTGGCGACCGCGTCGAGCACGGCAAGGGCGGTGTAGTCGCCGAACACCACGGCGACGGCCCGGTCCGGGCACCGGTCCGCGATGCGCGCCGCGAGGCTCGACTTGCCCAACCGGCCCTGGCCCTGCAGCAGCACCCCGGCCCGGTCGCCGGACCGCAGCGCCCGCAGCGACCGCTGCAGCTCCAGCCGGCGGCCGACGAACATCGCCGCCGCCGCGACCGGAACGTGCTGCTTGCGGTCCAGGAACGTCTTCGTCGCGTGGTTCGCCGGGACCATGCTCCTGCGCCGCACGCCCCCGACCAGCGGGCCGCCGCCGGCCGGGCCGAACCACAACCGGGCCAGGTGCCAGTCCCGGCGCGCCATCGGGTCGTCGGAGTCCAGCAGGACCCGCCGGGCGTCGGCGACCGCGACCGCCAGATCGGCCCGGGCGCCGAGCTGCCGGTACAGGTGCTGCGCGAACACCGTCGCCGCCCGGTCGTCCACCGATCCGTCCCAGCCCAGCACCGCCGGGACGCCCGCCGCCACCAGCCCCGTCGCGAGGGAATGCGCCACCCCGTGGCCGCCGCCGGCATCACCGCCGGCCACCGGAGCCGGGGTCAGGTCCCGGCGCTGGCCCGGGCCGGCCGGCAGGTGCCGGGTCGCGTCCGCGCCGGTGGCGGTCAGGCACGCCGACACGAACACCAGCCGCGGCAGGCTCGTGAGCAGCCGCACCAGGTCGGCGGCCGTGGTCGGGCGGGCGGCGCCCACCTCGTCCTCCATCATCAGGGCCGGCATCGCCGGGTCGTCCGGGCGCCGCCGCCACTGGTTCGTCCCGTGGCACGACAGGTGCACCACCGGCAGCCCGCCGAGATCGGCCAGGCGCTGCCCCAGTTGCTCCGGATCGCCGGTGTCGTCGACCATCAGGTCCAGCCGGGCATCGCCGACGGCGGTCAGGATCGCCGCCTCTTCCGCCTCGAAGTCCAGCTCCGCCTGACCGCGCGGCGAGGACGCCATGAACGCCAACCCCAGCCGGAACTCGTCCGTCCCGGGTCGCGGGCCGACCGGCCCCAGCCGGCGTACCACTGCGAACCGGGCCAACGCGTCGGCCGCCAGGAACCCGCCCGCCGGGTCGGCGAGGAGCTCGAACGGCGCCCGCAGCACCGCCCAGTCCCGCTCCGACGGCCTGGCCGGTGCCCGCACCTCGAACACCAGCGGCACCGGGGCCACCGCCAGCAGCCCCGTCAGCTGGCCCAGGTCCCCGTCCAGCCACCGGAACAGCTCCCGGCCCAGCCCGATGAGCACGGCCGGGTCCGACCCGGCGTGCACGGCGTCCACGTACTGCCCCGTCAACGCCCGCAGCAGGGCCGCGTCGGCCTCCTCGACCGGCCGGCGCGGCCCCACCCGTTTCCCCCCGGCCAGGATCTCCAGGCCGGCGCCGTCCAGCACCAGGCCCGTCACCGAGGCCTCGTCGACGTCTGACCCCTCCACCGCCGCCACACCGACTCCTGACGGACAGCGATGCGCCACGATCGAGTGGCGGTCGACCCCACGGATTACCGAGGATCAAGCCATGACCACAGAGGTGCGATTCGACCGGCTGCGGACCGAGCGGCTCGTCATGCGGCGCTGGCAGGAGTCCGACCGGGCACCGTTCGCCGAGCTCAACGCCGACCCGGAGACCATGCGGTTCTTCCCGGCCCCGCTGGACCGCGCGGTCAGCGACGCGCTGATCGAGTCGATCGAGACGCGGTTCGACCGGCAAGGATTCGGGTTCTGGGCCCTGGAGGTGGCCGCGACCGGCGCGTTCATCGGACTCACCGGCCTCAACCCGCTGCCGGACGGCGTGCCCGGCGCGGGCGGCCTGGAGGTCGGCTGGCGGCTGGCCAGGCACGCCTGGCGGCACGGATACGCCACCGAGGCGGCCCGGGCCGCGCTCGGCGTCGCGTTCGACCAGCTGGGCAGGTCCGAGATCTGGTCCCTGACGGCGGTCCTCAACGAGCCGTCCCAGGCCGTCATGCGCCGCCTGGGGCTCACGGAGGCGGCCCGGTTCGACCACCCCAGGATCCTGCCGGGTGATCCGCTCCGCCGGCAGGTGGCATACCACGGCACCCGCCCGCCCGCACGTGGCTGATCCGGTGCGGGGCCCAGGTCAGCTGCGGGCGCCGGGGCGGACCGCGGCGGCGGCGGCGCGGACGGCGGGGGACAGGGCGATCGCGATCACCGCGTAGCCGGCGCTGGACGGGTGGAAGCGGTCGGGGCTGAACAGCGCCGGCTCCGCGGCAAACGCCGCCGCGCTCCGGCCGATGTCGGCGACCCGGGCTCCGGCGGCCAGCGCCGCCTGGGTCTGCGCCTGCTGCAGCGCGTGACTTCCGGCGCGCACCACCAGCCGCAGCTGCGGCGGCACCCACGGGATGACGCTCAGGTCGGGCGCGGGCGTCACCACGACCTCGGCGCCGGCGGCGCGCAAGGCACGGACGGCGGACCCGAGCAGCGCCGCGGCCCGCTGCGCCGGGACGAAATGGGTGAGGTCGTTGGCGCCGACGATGATGAGCGCCACGTCCGGCGCCGCCGCGGTCGCCCGCCGCACCTGCTCCGCCAGGCCCTGACTGTCCGCGCCGGGGACCGCGAAGACCCGCGCCTGCGTGGGCGTGCCCGCCGCGGTCAGGGCGGCGGCCAGTCGCGCGCCGACGGTGTCGGCCGGGTCCGACGCGCCCTGCCCGTAGGCGATGGAGTCGCCGAGCACGGCGAGGGTGAGTGTCACACCGGTGGACAACGCCGGAGCCGCCGCATTGCTTCCGTCCGTCCACTACGGTGACCCAGTCCGAAACATCGTCCCGCAAGGAGCACGCGTATGGCACGGATCGATCCGGTCGAGATCCTGGCGAAGGTGAGCGAGGACAACGGCAAGCAGCGGGCGTTCGAGGTGTGGCAGCACAAGGCGGTCAAGGCCGGCTGGCCGGTGACCGTGGAGTCCGAGTCGGTGGACCAGCCGGGGCCGGAGTGCGGCGTGGTGGAGATCGAGGGCCTGCGGTACACCATCCGGCACGAGCCGCGGGTCCGGCAGCGGATCGCCGGTGCGTGGGAGTTCACCCACGCGGCCTGGGCCGAGCCGGTCCTGAGCTGACCGTCGTGTGACGGCCGCCGCATGACGCGGCTCTCAGTGCGGGCTCAGGCATTGAGGACGATGATCGAAGCATGACAGCGGTGTTGGAACGCCCGACCGCGTTGCTCGTGGCCGTGTCGAGGCCGTGGTTCTGGCCGGTGTCGTGGGTGCCCGCCTATCTCGGCACCGTCCTGGCCGGTCACGCGTGGCTGCCGGACCGCGAGGACGCGCCCCGGGCGCTGGTCGCCCTGCTCGTCCTCGGCCCGCTGATCTGGGGCGCGGTGCTCGCCCAGAACGACCTGCAGGACCTGCGCAGCGACCGGGACAACCCGCGCAAGGCAACGGCGCCACTGGTCACCGGAGCGGTCTCCGCGAGGCGCCTGCGGGTGTGGTACCGGTGGATCGCGCTCACCGCCGTCGCCGCCGCCCTGTACGTGGGGCCGCTGTTCGTCCTGGGCGTGGCGGGCGTGCTGCTGCTCGGCTGGGCGTACAGCGTGCCGCCGCTGCGGCTGAAGACCCGGCCGGGCTGGGACGTCGCGGTCAACGCCCTCGTGGTCGGGGTCGTGTCGCCGGCCGCGGGCTGGGCGATCACCCGGCCGCCGTGGGAGTTCCCGTGGCAGTTCGGGCTGATCGGCCTGCTGTTCGCCGCCGCCCTGTACGTGCCGACGACCGTGACCGACCTCGCCGCCGACACCGGCGCCGGCGACACCACGTTCGCGGTGCGGTTCGGGCCCCGGTTCGCGCACCGGCTCGGCGTCGCGCTGTGGGGCTCGGCGCTCGCGTTCTCGGTGCTGTGCGCGTGGCTCGACGTGCTCGTGCCCCGCTCGACCCTGGTGCCGCAGCTGCTGATGACCCCGGTGCTGCTCGCCGGATACGCGATCCTCACCCGCCGGCCCACCATCACCAGGCTCGCCGTGCTGTCGGTGCTGTTCGGGATCCCCACGATCGGCTTCGCGCTCGCGTACATCGGCTGAGACTTGACCTTGCCCCAAGGGCACGCCGCAGACTCGGGGGCGTGGACGGCAAACACCTGCGGGCGGGTGAGTTCGGCGCGGCCGCGCGGCTGTCGCCGAAGGCCCTGCGCCTGTACGCGGAGCAGGGCCTGCTCGTCCCGGCACGGACGGACCCGGCGACCGGCTACCGCTGGTACACCCCGGACCAGCTGCCGCGGGCCCGGCTCATCGCCAGGCTGCGGGCGCTCGGGGTGCCCCTCGCCAAGATCAGCGTCCTGGCCGACCTCACCCCGCAGGCGCGGGCGCTCGACCTACGGGGATGGTTGCGCACCCAGCGCAAGCGGCTCGACGAACGCGCCGCGGTGGTGGAGGCGATCGACCGCGCCTACGAGGACGCTGCGCTCCTCGACGCGGTCCGCCTCCGGGACGTGCCGGCGACGAAGGTTGTCTGCCGCAGCCGGCAGGTCGACGTCGTCGCTCTCCGGGACCTGATCGCCGCCGGGCAGCGCGACATCCGCGCGCACCTGCGCGGCTCCGGGCTGCCGTACGACGGTCCGATGCGGGTCTGCTTCTCCGATCTCGTCACCCCCGAGAGCGAAGGGTCCGTCGAGGTGGCGGTCGCCTGCGACGGCCCGGTCGAGCCCGTCGACGACCTGTACATCCGGCTGGTGCCCGCGCACACCGAGGCGTACCTGCCGGTGCCCGCGCCGCTGGAGGACTACCCGCTGATCCTGCGGGTGTACGACGCGGTCGAGGCGTGGACCGACGCGCGTCCCGGGGCGACATGCACCGGCCGCCCGTACGAGATCTATCCGGGCACCGGGGCAGCGCGCTTCGACGTCGCGTACCCCGTTGCACACTGACAGAGAGGGCTTCTCGTGCGTCATCTTGCCTATGTCGGCAACGGACCGTACTGCTACGCCAACGCGTTCGCCATGCTGCTGGGCGAGCGGGCACCGTCGACCGCGGTCATCGAGGTCGCCACCGGCGGCCCGTTCGGCATGCAGCTCGTCGCCGGCACGCTCGTGTTCTTCGACGCGTACGGCTGGAACCCGGAGCTGGGCTTCGACCGGGCGCTCGACGCGATCGGCTGGACCTCGACCGTGCACCGGGGTGGCGACGCCGGCGACGCGCTGGCCCGGCTCGCCACCGCGGCGTCGGACGGGCCGGTGTGGGTCGGCCCGTTGGAGATGGGGCACCTGCGCCACCACCCCGAGATGACCGGCCCGATCGGCGCCGACCACTTCGTCGTCGTCCTCGACGTGAACGACGAGCGGGTCCTCATCCACGACCCGCACGGCTACCCCTACGCCGAGGTCCCGGTCGGCGACTTCATGGCGGCATGGCGGGCGGAGACGGTGAGCTACGGCGACCCGTACACGATGCGCACCGGCTTCACGAAGGTCGCCGAGGTGCCCGACGCCGACGCGATCAGGTCCGTCGTCCCGGCCGCGATCGCCTGGCTGGGCATGCGTGAGGACGCCGACCTGCCGCCGGGCAGCCTCGGCAACGGCGAGGCCGCCGAACGGGTCGCCGACCTCGTCGAGGCCGGCGCCGGCAACGGGCTGCGCGAGCACCTGATGTACTTCGCGATCCGGGTCGGCGCGCGCCGGCTCAGCGACACCGCCGACTGCCTGCTGCTGGCCGGCTATCCCGGCGCGGCGGCCGTCGCCGCGACACAGGCCCGGCTCGTCGGCTCGTTGCAGCACCCGGTGGTCACCGGCGACTTTCCCGCGGCCGCGGCCGCGCTGCGCGCCCTCGCCCCGACCTATGACCAGCTCCGTGCCGCCCTGAGCTGAGCGGCCGGGGACAGCGCCGCGCCCGCGGTGCCGTTACGATCTTGCGGCGTGACGACCTTTCCGTACAAGCCCGGCAGCCCCGAGGGTCTCGCGGCCCGGTGGGTGCAGTGGGTCGCGGCGACCGGACCGCTGCGCAACCCGGTCCTGGACGACACCGGCCGGCACGCGCACCGCCGCCAGCCCGCCGACGTGTGGTTCCTGGCCGGGTGTTTCGGCGGTGCCGTCGAGCGGCGGTGCGGCGTCCCCGCGGGCCGCCCGCTGTTCTTCCCGGCCTTCAACATGTGGTGCCCGGACGGCACACACATTCCGCCGTTGCCGGGCGCGACGGGTCAGGCGTATGTCGACGGCGCGCCGCACCCGGTCGAGCCGATCGACGCGGCGGAGCTGTTCGAGGTGCGCGGCGCCTTCCTGAACCCGGTCACCCGGCGGCGCGGCGCCGTCGGCATGCGGGTGTGGGGGCTGTGGTCGACCGTCGAGCCGCTCGACCCGGGGGAGCATCAGGTGCGCTTCACCGGCACCGACGGGCACGGTTTCCGGGTCACCGCGATGTACGAGCTGACGGTGGCCTGATGAGCACCGACGACGTCTACGACCAGCCGATCCGCGCCCAGTTCGAGGCGTTCCTCGACGAGCACCGCGCCGCGCTCGACGAGAGCCTGGACGGGCTCACCGAAGCGCAGGCCCGCCGGTCGCTGGTGGCGTCCCGCACGACGCTGCTCGGCCTGGTCAAGCACGTGACGTTTGTGGAGCGGGTCTGGTTCGACGAGGCCGTCACCGGCCGCTCCCGCGCCGAGCTCGGCATCCCCGCGACGCCGGACGAGACGTTCGTCCTGGACGACGCGGACACGATCGCCTCCGTGCGCGAGGCCTACCGGGCGGCGTGCGAGGCGTCCCGGCGGGCGACGGCGCCGCTCGGCCTGGACGACCTGCTGCCCGGCAACCGGCGCGGCCCGCTGCCGCTGCGCTGGGTCTACCTGCACGTGCTGCGCGAGCTGGCGCAGCACTGCGGGCACGCGGACATCCTGCGCGAACAGCTCCTCAGCAAGTAGCTACGCGCTGCGGCGCCGCTGCGCGGTCGCCTTCTTCGCAACCGTCTTCTTCGCAACGGTCTTCTTGGCAGCGGCCTTCTTCGCGACGGTCTTCTTCGCGGCGACGGGGCGCTGCGGTGCCGCGGGTGCGGCGGCGGCCTCCTCGCGGAGGGACTGCAGGCGCCGCTCCTCGCGCTTGTTCTCGGCGTGCGTCTCACGCTCCCGGGTGAGCCACTCCGGCGGGTCGGCGGCCAGGGCGGCGATCTGCGCGGTCGTGAGCGGCTCCGTGATCCCCCCGCGCGCCAGCCCGCTGTTGGACACCCGCAGCCGGGCGGCGACCACGTTGCGCGGGTGCGGCCCGTCGCGGCGCAGGTCGGCCAGCCACTGCGGCGGGTTGTGCTGCATCTCGTCGAGCTCCTCGCGGGACACCATCCCGTCCTGGAACTCCTGCGGCGTCGCGGGCAGATACACGTCAAGCTTCAGCGCCGCCGTGGAGGGCTTCATCACCTGGGACTTCTTCGGCTTGCTCACCGGGTCAGGGTAGCGACCCGGTGAACGGAAGCAGACATCGCCCGCACCGTGGTGCCCGCCGTCACCCTGTGGGTCCGCGATGCCGGATGCCCGGGCGGGTAACCTGGCCAGGTCCCGGTCGAACTCCTCGGAGGTGCCGTGCCCCAGCCCGAGGATCGCCCACCAGCGCCGTTCCGCCTGCTCGTCGTCCCCGGCGTCACCGTGGACAAGTGGACCCGCGCCTGGTCCGAGCGACTGCCCGAGGTGGACCTGCGGCTGGAGCCCACCGAGGCCGCCGACGCACCGGCGCTGCTGACCGCGGGGGCCGACGCCGGGCTGATCCGGTTGCCGGTCGATCCCCTCCTGTTCCATGCGATCCCGCTGTACACCGAAGCCACCGTCGTCGTCGTGCCCCGTGAGCACCTGATCGCCGCCGCCGACCAGGTGACCGTCGCGGACCTGGCCGACGAGACGCTGCTCAGCCCGCTGGACGACGTGCTGACCTGGCCCGCGCCGCCGGCCGCGGTGCTGCCGGACCGGCCGGCGACCACGGCCGCCGCGGTGGAGCTGGTGGCGGCGGAGGTCGGTGTCCTGGTGGTGCCGCAGTCGCTCGCCCGCGCGTATCACCGCAAGGACCTCACCTACCGGGTCGTCACCGACGCGCCGGCGTCGTCGGTCGCGCTGGTGTGGGTCCGCGACCGGCACACCGACCTGGTCGAGGAGATGATCGGGATCGTCCGGGGCCGGACCGCGAACAGCACCCGCGGCCGCGCCCAGGACCCACCCGCGTCCGCTCCCGCCGCGCCCGGCGGCCAGTCGGGCGGCCAGTCCGGTCGGCAGCCCGCCAGGCAGCAGCCGAGCCGGCAACCCGGCGGGCAGCAGGGCAGGCAGGCGGGCAAGCCCGGTGCGGCCCGCGGCGCCTCGACCCGCGGCGGCCCGGCCAAGCGCCGCGGCCGTTGACGTCCGGCGAGCACGCCGGCAGGCGCGGCGTGGGGATGGACGCGACGAAGGTCCACGCGGTGCTCGACGCGCTCGCGGTGGCCGGCTGCCCGTGCTGGATCTCCGGCGGCTGGGGCGTCGACGCCCTGGTGGGCCGGCAGACCCGCGCGCACCGCGACCTCGACCTCGCCATCGACGCGGGCCGGGAGGCGGACGCGATGCGCGGGCTCGCCGCGCTCGGGTACACCGTGGAGACCGACTGGCGGCCGATCCGGGTGGAGCTCGTCGAGCCCGGCGAGGGCCGTGTCGACCTGCACCCTGTGGCGTTCGACGGGACCGGCGACGGCCGGCAGGCCGGCTTCGACGGCGCCTGGTTCGACTATCCCCGCGCCGACCTGGTCAGCGGCACGATCGGCGGGCGCACCGTGCCGTGCATCTCCGCCGGACTGCAGCTGACCTTCCACACGGGCTACGAGCCGCGCGACGTCGACGTCGTGGACCTGCGCCTGGTGCGCGACCTGATCGCCCGGCGCTGATAGCGTGCCGCTGTGCCGAGCCGCCTGTGGATCACCATCAACGCCAGACTGCGCCCCTTGGACCGCGGCGAACGCTACGAGGACCCCCTGGAGGAGGCCCTCGACGCGAAGGCGCCGGGCAGCCACATCGGTGGCGGCGGGACCCTGCTGTCCGCCGAGGGGGAGCCGACCGTCAGCGACGTGGACCTCGACGTCGCCGGCGACGCCGGGGCGGTCCTCGCGCTGACGATCGCGACCCTCGAGGCGGCCGGCGTCCCCAAGGGCTCGAAGGTCCGGCTCGACGACGACGAGCCAATCACGTTCGGCGTCACCGAAGGGCTCGCGGTGTATCTCAACGGCACCGACCTGCCCGGCGAGGTCTACGAGCGCAACGACGTCAACGACCTCATCGCCGCGCTGCTGGACGCGCTCGGCACCGAGGGCGAGCTGCAGTCCTACTGGGAGGGGCCGCAGGAGACGGCGCTGTACCTGTACGGGCCGTCGGCCGGGCGCATGAGCGAGCTGATCGCCGGCGTGCTGGAGCGTTTCCCGCTGGCGCAGCGGTGCAGGGTGGTGCCGCTGCCGACGACGCTGCCGGACCGGGACTGAGGCGGCGTCCGTGCGGCTGCACGTGGGATGTGCGATGTGGACGCACAAGGCCTGGCAGGGCCGCTTCGTGGCGCACCCGCTGCCGGCGCACGAGCGCCTGCGGGCATACGCGGGCTGGTGCAACGCGGTGGAGGGCAACACCACGTTCTACGCCACGCCGACCCGGGACACGGTGGCGTCGTGGGCGCAGCAGACCGACGCGGACTTCCGGTTCGTGGTCAAGCTGCCGAAGCGGGTCACCCATGAGCGGCGCCTCGCCGACGCCGGCGCCGACGTCCGCGCGTTCCTGGACGCGATCGAGCCGCTGGGCCCCCGCGCCCACGCCGTGTGGATCCAGCTGCCCGGATCGTTCGCGCCCGACGACGTCGCCGTGCTCGAAGGGTTCCTGCGCCGGATGCCGGCCTCCCACCGGTACGCCGTGGAGGTCCGCCATCCCGGGTTCTTCACCGACGCACGCTCCACCCACCTCCTGGAGGCCGCGCTCGCGGGCACGGCGGCCGAGTGGGTCCCGTTCGACACCACCGCGTTCTTCCGCACCCCGCCGACCAGCGAGGCGGAGCGGGACGCGTGGACGAAGAAGCCCCGCATGCCGCTGCGGACGGCAGCGCTGACCGACCGCCCGATCGTGCGGTACCTCGGCCGCGACGACACCGACCGCACCGTCGAGGGCTGGCAGCACTGGCTCGACGTCGTCACCGCCTGGCTGCGCGAGGGTCGCTCGCCGACCGTGTTCGTCCACACCCCCGACAACGCCGACGCGCCGGCGCTCGCCCGCCGCTTCCACGCCGACGTCCGCGCCCGCCTGCCGGAACTGGCGCCCCTGCCCGACCCCGAGCCGATCGAGCCGCTCACGCTGTTCTGAGCCGCTCCACCACTCCTCACCGTCCCGGCGCCGTTCGCGCCGGCGCCGCGCCTGTCCGCGGTGACTACCATGCGGTCGTGGACTGGGGGACGTTGGCGGCCACCGCACTGGGCGGGCCGCTCGGCGCTGGTGGCACCGTTGTGGTGGATCAGCTGCGGTGGCGGCGTGATCACGGCGCGCGGGAGCGCAGCGGCACCCGTGAGCTCTACGGCACGGACGCCGAATGGGACGCCTCGATTGCCGCGGTCCGGGCGGCGATCGAAGCGCTCAAGTCCGCGACGAGGGCAAGCCTCGCCGGCAATCCTCGCCGCTGATCGGCCCTTGCTTGCGCGCGGGTCACCAGTGTTTTCGAAAACGATTGTCGAACCGCTGGGCGTGGTTTGTGATCGGCACGGTGTACACCACACTCCCATGCCGAAACGGCACCGGTCCTGGCGCAAGGAACAATCTCACGAGGGGCGACCAATGACTGCCGGCTCCATCCGAAACCCGGTCCTGCCCGGATTCCACCCAGACCCGTCGATCCTGCGGGTCGGCACCGACTACTACCTCGCCACGTCGACCTTCGAGTGGTTCCCTGGGGTGCGCCTGCACCACTCCCGGGACCTGGTGCACTGGCGGCCGATCGGCGGGGCGCTGGACAGCGTCCGGCTGCTCGACATGACCGGCAACCCCGACTCCGGCGGCATCTGGGCCCCCTGCCTGTCCTATGTGGACGGACTGTTCCATCTCGTCTTCACCGACGTGAAGTCCTACTCCGGCTTCTGGGACACGCCCAACTATCTGGTGACCGCGCCGTCGATCGAAGGACCGTGGTCGGCGCCGGTGCCGCTGCACGCCCAGGGCTTCGACCCGTCGATGTTCCACGACGACGCCACCGGCCGTAGCTGGCTGCTGTCCAACCGCACCGACTGGCGGCCCGGCCACGCGTGGGCCAACGGCATCATCGCCCAGCAGTACGACCGCGACGCCCGGTCGTTGATCGGCGCGCCCGTCGACGTGTACACCGGGACCGCCGCCGGCATGACCGAGGGGCCGCACCTGTACCGGCGGGACGGCTGGTATTACCTCGTCACCGCCGAAGGCGGCACCGACTGGTTCCACCAGGCGACCGTGGCCCGCTCCCGGGACGTCCTCGGGCCATACGAGTCCGACCCGGCGGGCCCGCTGATCACCGCGGTGCACCGGCCGGACCTGGCGCTGCAGAAGGCCGGGCACGGCAGCCTGGTGGAGACCCCGGCCGGCGAGTGGTTCTTCGCCCACCTCACCGGCCGGCCGCTCAGCCCCCGCGGGCGGTGCGTCCTGGGCCGGGAGACCGCGATCCAGCGGGTCACCTGGACCGACGGCGGCTGGCCCCGCATCGACGGCGGCGTCCCGCACGACGAGGTCGCCGGGCCCGACCTGCCGGCCCACCCGTGGCCGGACGAGCCGGAGACCGACGACTTCACCGGCCCGGCGCTCGGCCCGCACTGGAGCACCCTGCGCCGCCCCGCCGACGCCACCTGGGTGTCCAGCACCGCGCGCCCCGGGCACCTGCGCGTCCACGGCGGCCGCTCGCCCGGTGCGAGGTCCGGCGAGAGCCTGGTCGCCCGCCGCGTCCAGCACGCCCGCGCCACGTTCGAGGCGACGGTCGACTTCGCGCCGGAGCACTTCCAGCAGCTCGCCGGGATCACCGCGTACTACAACACCCGCAACTGGTACTTCCTGCGCGTCGGGTTCGACGAGGCGGCCGGCGCGTTCGTCGACGTGCTGTCCAGCGACCGCGGCCGGGTCAGCGCGCACGGCCCGGCCGTCCCGGTGCGCGGGCCGGTGCGGCTGCGGCTCGACCTCGACGGCGGGGTGCTGCGCGCCTCCTACGGCGACGTCGAGTGGGGCCCGTTCGACGCGAGCATCCTGTCGGACGAGTACGCCCAGGAGTCCGACGGCGGCGTGCCGCGGGCGTGGGGCTTCACCGGCGCGTTCTTCGGCCTGTGGGTGCAGGACATGACGGGCGCCGGACGGCCCGCCGACTTCTCCGCGGCGACCTACAAGCCGCAGCGCTGAGTTGTCGCGGTGGCGGCTGCGGATCTGCCCGCAGCCGCCACCGTCATTACTCACTGCCAGTTTCCTGGTTACGTCGAGCGAGGGCGCCGGGTACTTCACCTGCCCGCGCTTTGACTCTGCACCCGTCTGAGCAGGACCTCCGCGTCGTAGGATGCAAATGCACGTGCATCTGCGTGGGAGGGGGCACCGCGTGACGGAGACCGACAGGCGTTTGCTGGAGGGCGCGCCATCAGTGTTCGGCATCGTCGCCGACCCTGAGGACGACGGCCACCCGTGCGTCGTCGCCTGGGGCCATCAGCTCGCCGACAGCGCCGTGACCAGCTGGTTTCTGGCCGACGGCAGCCTCGAGGTCGCGGTGTTCGGCTCCGCGGAGGCGGCGTTGGAGACGGCCGAGACGCTGTACCCCGCCCGGCTCGTCTGGGTCGCGCCCGGGTGCTTCCCGGACTGATCCGGTGGTAGGTGGGGTGCGCCGCCACCCCGCACTCATGCGCGGCGCACGACGGCCGATGGTCCGGCGTGGAACCGTCTCGGAACAAGCGCAGCTCGGAGCACCGCTCCCTGCTGCGCGACCCGGTGCTGCTCGGCATGGGCGGGCTGACCGTCGCCGTGGTGGTGTGGTTCCTCGCCGGCCCGGGTGACAGCAGGTCGTCGTGGCTGATCCAGGCGGGCCTCGACGTCTCGCTGCTGTGGTTCGCCCGGCGGCTGGCGGCGCTGAGCGCCGCGAAGTCCCCCGGCCGCCGGTTCTGGCGGTCGTTGTCGTTCACCGCCCTGTGCTGCGCCGCCGGCGACGGCTACCAGTCCGCCCTGGTGCTGCGGCACCCGGAGCTGACCCAGGTCAGCATCGTGCAGACCGGCCTGGTCGTCCTCGGCATGTCGGGCATGGTCGTCACGATGCTCCGCCACCCGCTCGGCGCCGACGGCCGGCAGCGGCTGCGGCTGTGGCTGGACGCCGCGACCGTCCTCGTCGGTGTCGCCGTGTTCCTCTGGTACTTCTCGATCGGTGCCCACCTCGGCGCGGACCGGGCGATGGACCGCTTCGCCACGGCCGCCATGTCGGCGGTGATGCTGGTCATCGTCTTCGGTGTGCTGAAGCTGATCCTCAGCGACACCGCGCCGTTCACCATGGCCGCCGGGATCGCCGGCAGCATCGGCACGGCCGGCACCGCGGTCGGCGCCTCGGTCGCCACCGTCCTCACCGGCGAGCCGAACCCCGCACTGATGACCGTCGCGCAGCTCATCCCGTGCATTCTGGTCGCGTTCAGCCTGCGGCTGCAGGAGCTGCAGACCCGCCGCCGCCGCGGCGACCGGCCGGCCGGCCCGCGGGGCCGGTTCAGCCGGATGCCCTACCTGGCGGTCGTCGCCACCCAGATCCTGCTCGTCGCCGCGCTGGTCGAGGTGCGCCCGGACGCCCGGGTCTGGGGCGTGACCGCCGGTGTCGTCATCATCACGGTCCTCGTGCTCACCCGGCAGCTCGCCGCCTTCCATGACAACGACCGGCTGCTGACCGACCTGGACCGCAGCATGCTCGAACTGCGCAGCCAGAAGGAGTGGTTCAGCTCCCTCGTCCAGCACGCCTCCGACGTCACCCTGGTCGTCGACGCCCGGGACGCGGTCACCTACGTCAGCCCCGCGGCCGGGTGGATCCTGGGGATCGACCCGGGTCAGGCGCTCGGCACGGTCCTGCGGCACCGCGTACACCCGGACGACGTCGACGCGTTCGACGCCCTCGCCGCGCATCCCAGCGACCCCGCCGGGCCCGCGTCCGCCGCCTCGGCGCAGGTCCGGCTCCGGCACGCGGACGGCTCCTACCGGTGGCTCGACGTCGTCGGCGCGGACCTGCGCGGCCATCCCAGCGTGCGCGGCGTGGTGTACAACGCCCGCGACATCACCGAGGCCCGCGCCCTGCAGGACAGGCTGCGCCACCAGGCGACCCACGACACCCTGACCGGCCTCGCCAACCGTGCGCTGCTGGGCGAGCGCCTGCAGCTCCGCGCCGGCGGAGGGCAGGCCAGCGTGCTGGTCATCGACCTCGACGGCTTCAAGGAGATCAACGACGGACACGGCCACCACGCCGGCGACCACGTCCTCACGACCGTTGCGAGCCGGCTGACCGCGCTGCTGCACGCCGGCGACCTGGCGGTCCGCCTCGGTGGCGACGAGTTCGCGGTGCTGCCCGCCGACCCGCACCCCGGCCGCGTCGCCGCGCTGGCCGAGCAGATCGTGGCCGCGCTGTGCGCCCCGGTCGACCTCGACGGCCGGCCGCTGCGGATCGGCGCCAGCGTCGGCGTGGCCACCGGCCCGGCCGGCGACCCCGACCGGCTGCTGCGCGAGGCCGACGCCGCCATGTATCGCACCAAGCAGCACCGCAAGGCCACGGCCACCGTCTGACGTGGTTTCGGGCGTCAGCGCCCGTGGCTGTGAGCGGTCAGGCGCACGAGCCGGTCGGTGCCGCTGGCGTCGACGGTGAGCTCGTCGGAGAGTTTCGTCGCGAGCCACAGACCCCGGCCGTGGAGCTGGTCCGGCGGGGGAGCGGCGGCCGGCACGTTGAACTGCCACGGTGCGGTGCCCTGGTCCACGACCTCGACAACGAGCCGCCGCGCCTGCAGGATGAGGGTCACCGTCGCCGTGCCGCCGCCGTGCTCCACGGCGTTGATGACGATCTCGTTGACGGCGACGGTGAACGCCGCCGCCCGCTCGGGTGAAAGACCCACCTCGTGGCCCGCCTCGGTCACCCGGCGCCGGACCTCGGCGACGCCGGCCACCGTCACCGGAGGCAGTGCCACCAGCACCGGGGGTGCGTCAGGGTCGTCCCACATGTCACATCCACAACGTCGTGCGCCGCCTGCAGCGGCGTCGCAGGCGGTCTGGAACCGCCGCGGCTGTCGCTGCGTCCTCGCCGAGCCACCATATAGGGTCAGCAGGCGCTTGTCGTTTCGCGGAAGGAGGGCCCCATGGCATTGTCGCTGTCCACCGATCGCGACGCCGACACGATCACTGTGACCGTCGCCGGTGACGTCGACCTGTCGACGGTCGCCGAGCTGGACCATGCGGTGCTCGCCGCGGTCATCGGCGCGACGAGCGTGGTGATCGACCTGGCGGCGGTGACGTTCATCGACTCCGCCGGCATCAACACGCTGCTCAAGAGCAGGCGGCTGGCCGATGAGCGGGGCCGCCGCTTCCGGATCGCCAACGCGACGGGTGTCGTGCGGGACGTCCTCGACCTGACCGGGGTGCTGAGTCACCTGTCTGGCTGAAACACGGGATCGAGGTCGATCCGGCGGGCGCCAGGAGAGTGCGACACTGAGCGGGCAGCTCGATGGACGTAAAGCGGAGAGGCAGGGCCACGGTGCCGAGGCGCGGCGGAAAGGCGATGGCCGACAGCGCGGAGAGGCTGCGTCGGCTGCAAGCTGTGACCGACGCCGCCCTGTCACAACTCGGGCTCGAGGACCTGCTCCACGAGCTGCTGGAGCGGACCCTGGACATCCTGCGCGTCGACAGCGCCGCCGTGCTGCTGCTCGACCAGGACGGCACGGACCTCGTCGCGACCGCGGCCGCCGGCCTCGGCCGGGAGCTGCAGCACGACCTGCGGGTGCCCGTCGGTGTCGGCTTCGCCGGTGGCGTCGTCGTGCGCGGCGCGCCGGTCGCCGTCGAACGCGTCGACCGCACCGGCGACTTCGGCGCCGCGCTGCTGCCGGCGCGGACCACCTCTGTCCTCGGGGTGCCGATGCTCAGCAGCGACCGGGTCATCGGCGTGCTGCACGTCGGCACCGTGGAGCCGCGGTCGTTCACCGACGACGACGTCGAGCTGCTGCAGCTCGTCGCCGACCGGGCCAGCCTCGCCACCCAGGCGCGCCGGTCGCACCTGGACCGCGCCGCCGCGGTGGCCCTGCAACGCAGCCTGCTGCCGGCCCGCCCGCCGGCGATCGCCGGCCTGGACCTGGCGGTGCGCTATGTTCCCGGCGCCCAGGTCGGCGTCGGCGGCGACTGGTATGACGTCTTCGACCTGCCGTCCGGCCACGTCGGCATCGTCATCGGCGACGTCGCCGGCAGCGGGCTGCACGCCGCCGTCGTCATGGGTCGCATCCGCAGCGCGCTGCGGGCGTACGCGATGGAGACCGACGACCCGGCCGACGTCCTGACCCGCCTGGACCGCAAGGTGCAGCGCTTCGAGCCCGACGCCATGGCCACCGCCGTCTACGCGGTGCTGGACCCCACCCTCAGCACGGTCACGCTGTCCAACGCCGGCCACCTGCCGCCGGTGCTGACCGACCCGGACCGGCCGGCGCACCTGCTCACCCTCGACCCGGACCTGCCGCTGGGCGCCTACCGGGGCGCCGAGCGCCGCGACACCCGGATGCCGCTGGAGCCGGGCCAGGGCCTGTTCCTGTACACCGACGGCCTCGTCGAACGCCGCGACCGGAGCATCGTCGCCGGGCTGCGGCGGATGGTCGGCGTGCTGAAACCCGGCTCGGCCGACGCCACCTGCAACGCGGCGATGACGCTGTTGGACAACACGGCACCGACCGACGACGTCGCCGTCCTGGCCGTGCGCCGCGTGTAGCCGCTAACCGCCGGCGACGTGGTTGCGCAGCGCGGGATCCAGCAGTGTCGCGGCGTCCCAGTCGCCTTCGCCGCCGGCCGCTTCGCCCGCGGCGACGAACACGGCCTCGACCGGCCGCAGCCGCCCGATCAGCGCGTCGAGCGGGTAGCGGTCGACGAACCGGGCGCCGGCCCGGTCGACCAGCAGCACGGCGAGCGGCCCGTCGCCGCCGAGCGGCAGGTCGGGGTAGACGTTGCCACCCCAGTACATGACCGGCGTGGCCTCGTCCGTCTCGGCGAAGCGGCCGGCGCCGGCGAGCATGAGCAGGCTCGTCTGGGTGCCGTAGACGTCGGCGTGGTAGTCGTACAGGTAGACCTCCAGCGCGCCGTCGTGGTGGCGGGCGAGGGTGACGCCGCCGGCGGCGCGGGCCGCCAGGAGCCGCAACGGGGTCCCGGCGCGGGCGTCGCGGATCGCGGCCACCGCCGCCGGATAGCCGGCGATCTCGGCCAGGTCCCAGTCGGGGTCGCCGGCGTCGTCCGCCCAGCCCGTCCACATCGCGGCCGGGTTGTCGATGACGTCGAGGCCCGGCAGCGGCGCGGCGAGCCACGCGTCGAAGCCGGCCCGCGACATCGGCATCCGGGTCGCGAGCATGTACGAACGACCCCCCACGGGCCACCTCCACCAGGTCGACGGCAGTCGTGGCGACGATACCGGCGTCACCGGCCGGCGGCGTCCAGCAGGGCCAGGTCGTCGGCGGACAGCCGCAGCGCGCCCGCGGCGACGTTGTCGGCGAGGTGGCCGGGGTCGCCGGTGCCGGGGATCGCCAGGACGTGCGGGCCCTGGTGCAGCGTCCACGCGATGCGGACCTGCGCCGCGCTCGCCCCGTGCGCCTCGGCGACGGCCCGCACCGCGGCGTCATCGTCACCCACCGTGCCCGCCGCTCCGGCGGTGCGGCCGGTGCCGGCGATCGAGTAGAACGGCACGAACGCGATGCCCAGCGTGCCGCACCGGTCCAGCAGCGCGGCCTGGTCGGGGCGGACGCCGACGCCGTACATGTTCTGCACGCACACGACCGGCGCGATGGCGAGGGCCTCGTCGAGGTGGTGCGGGTGGACGTTGGACAGGCCGAGATGCCGGATCAGGCCCGCCTGCCGCAGGTCCGCCAGGGCGCCGAACCGGTCCGCGACCGGGTCCGTGCCGACGACGCGCAGGTTCACCACGTCCAGGTGGTCCCGGCCGAGCTGCCGCAGGTTCTGCTCGACCTGCGCGCGCAGCTGCCCCGGGCCCGCGTGCGGCTCCCACGCACCGGACCGGTCCCGGGCGGGCCCGACCTTCGTGGCGATGACCAGGTCGCCGGGGTACGGGGCGAGCGCCCGCCCGATCAGTTCGTTGGCGCAGCGCGTTGCCGAGAAGTAGAACGCGGCGGTGTCGATATGGTTCACGCCGAGCTCCACGGCGCGGCGCAGCACCGCGATCGCCTCGTCGCGGTCGCGGGGGACGGCGCCGGGCGCGAACGCCTCGCCGTGCTGCGGCAGGCGCATCGCCCCGAACCCGAGCCGGTTGACCGTCAGGTCGCCGAGTGTCCAGGTGCCCGCGGCCGCCGCGGTGATCGTCTGCGAAGTCATGCGCAGAGCCTCGCGACGCCCGCGCCGCCGCACCAATGATTCAGCCAGGACCGAATCGTCGCGGCGGGATCGGTAGGGTCGGGTCGTGGAGGAGCTGGCGTTCTCGACCGCCGACCTTGCCCGCACCCGCTTCGTGGTCTCGCCGATGTGGGAGGCCGGGCCGAGTTTCCGGTTGCTGGCGCGGGGGCGGGCCCACGCCGTACACCAGACCTGGATCGACGACGTCCGGCCCAGGGTCGCCGCGGCCGGGCTGGACGCCGGGTGGCTGGCCGAGCTGATCCCGCCGGCCGGGTACGTCCCGGACTTCCTCAACCCGGCACCCGCCGGCGCGGCCCCGGCCCTCGCCGACGAGGTCGCCGCGATCCGCGCCACGCCGCCCGAGCGGGTCCGCCGCGACCTCGCCCGCCTCGGCCGGCAGGAGGGCGGCCTCGGCCCGCACGCCCGGGCCCTGCACGCCGACCCCGCCACCCATCTGGCGCGGCTGACCGGCGAGATCGAGGCGTACTGGGCGCTGGCGATCGCGCCGTACTGGGCGCGCATCCGCGCGGTGCTCGACGCCGACGTGTTCCACCGCGCCCGGCACGTCGCGGAGCGCGGCGCCGGGCACCTGCTCAACGACCTGCACGCCTCGATCACG
This sequence comes from Dactylosporangium sp. NPDC049525, assembly GCF_040676755.1. NCBI lineage: Bacteria > Bacillati > Actinomycetota > Actinomycetes > Micromonosporales > Micromonosporaceae > Dactylosporangium > Dactylosporangium sp. NPDC049525. Next base: position 169,842 of record NZ_JBFAPO010000008.1, read on the forward strand.
TGGGACGACACCGCGCTGCGCCTGGCCCGCCGCCCAGGATCGCTGCCGCGGGGCACGGCCGCGCCGGGGCTGCTGCTGATCCCGTCGGTGTTCACCGGGCCGGACCTGTTCACCAGGTCGGCGCCGCCGGATCCGCCGCAGCTGGCGTACCCGGCCCGCGGCGCCGGCACCCTGTGGCAAACCCGGCCCGCGACCGGAGCCCTGGCCGCCGTGCTCGGCCGCGCACGGGCCCGGCTCCTGGCTGAGCTCGGTACACCGGCGTCCACCACCGAACTGGCCCAGCGGACCGGCCTGTCCGCGCCCGGGGTGTCGCAGCACCTGACCGCGCTGCGCGACGCCGGCCTGGTCAGCGCCCACCGCGCCGGCCGCCGGGTGCTCTACGCCCGCACGAGCGCCGCCGACGCCGTCCTCGACGCGGCCGTCGGGTAGACGGGCATGACGACGCGAGGAACGGCCGCCTACGACCACGCCGGCGACCTGCCGGAGCTCGTCGCGGCGGCGGTCGCCGCGGCGCGCCGGGCCGGCTTCGGCAACTCCTGCGGGCCGGAGCACGGCGAACTGCTGCGCACGCTGGCCCGCGGGATCGGCCCCGGCACGATCGGCGAGACCGGGACCGGCTGCGGCGTCGGGCTCGCGTGGCTCGCCAGCGGCGCACACCCCGGCGCGCGGCTCGTCAGCGTCGAGCACGACCCCGCCGTGGCGCGCGTGGCCGCGGCGGTCTTCGCCGGGGACCCGCGCGTGGAGATCCTGACCGCCGACTGGCGGGCGCTGGTCCGGCACGGCCCCTTCGACCTGCTCGTCCTGGACGGCGGTGGCCACGGCAAGCAGGGCGGCGAACCGATCGACGTCGACGTGTGGCTGCGGCCGGGCGGCGTGCTCGCGATCGACGACTTCACGCCGTCGCGCGGGTGGCCGCCACTGCACCGCGGGCAGCCGGACCACGCCCGCCTGCACTGGCTGCTGCACCCGGCCATGCTGACCACCGAGCTGCGGCTCACCCCGTCGTCGGCGAGCCTGGTCGGCCGGCACACCGGCATCAGGACCGTTTAGGCTGGCGCGGTGACCGCCGCCGAGCTGCCCGCGTTCCACTTCGCCTTTCCGGGGCCGCTGCGCGACGCGCTCGTCGCCGCCGTGCTGGACGGGACGAAGACCACCACGACCGGTCTGGTGCAGGACTTCGAGCTCGACGGCGTCCCGCTGCCGGCCGCCGGTGACCGTGCCGCGGTCGTCGACTCCGCCGACCGGCGGGTCGCGGTGATCGAGCTGACCCGGGTCGAGGTGCGCCGCCTCGGCGACGTCGACGCCGTGCACGCCCACGACGAGGGCGAGGGCCACGACACCGTCGCCGCCTGGCGGGCCGGCCACGAGGAGTACTGGCACGGGCCCGACTACCGCGGCTGGCTCGGCGACCCGCAGTACACCGTCGACGACGACACACCCGCGGTGCTGCAACGCTTCCGGCTGGTCGAGGCGCTGTCCTAGAGGGCGGCGCCGCCGTCCACGGCGAGGGCGGCGGCGACCTCGGTCAGGACCGCACGCCACTGGGCCTCGTCCTGCTTGGGCAGCACGTCGTCCCACAGCGGCAGGCAGCTGCCGCGCAGCTGCGTCAGCCCGGCGGGGCGGCCCATGAACCACAGGTGCAGGTGCGTCGAGCCGTCACCGATCTTCGACGAGTGGACCCGGCCGATCCCGCCGACCGACATGATGGCCCGCTCGACCCGCTGCAGCATCGGCCCGATCTCGGCGGCCCGCTCCGGGGGCAGGTCGCCCAGGTCGTGGTGGCCGATCGGGCACAGCAGCACCACGACCGGGATCGCCGTGGGGCCGCCCGCGTGCCGCAGCATCCAGTGCTCGTCGGCCCACACCGCCCGCCGCAGCCCGTCCTGGCAGATGTCGCACGCCTGCGGCCCGTCCTCACCGTTGCGCGGCGGCTCGGGCAGCACGGGCGGGTCGAGCGCGCGCACCCGCAGGTCGCCGTCGAACGGGAACGTGTCCCAGCCGGGGATGCCGTCGCCCTCGAAGGGCGTGGACGGCCCGCCGACGGGCAGGTGCGTGAGGAACCGGTCGGTCATGCCGACGATCATGCCAGGATGACGGCCATGGATCTCACCCGTCGGGTCATCGTCGCGCTCGACTTCGACACCGCCGAGGACGCCGAGGCGGTCGTGGACCGGCTCGGGGACGCCGTCCAGTCGTACAAGATCGGCCTGCAGCTGCTGACCGCCACAGGTCCGTCGCTGGTCACCGCCCTCGCCGCGGCCGGCAAGGGCGTCTTCCTCGACCTCAAGCTGTTCGAGATCCCGACGTCCGTCGCGGCCGCGGTCCGGGCCGCCGGCCGGCGCGGCGCCACGATGGTGACCGTCCACGCCTCCGCCGGGTCCAGCATCCTGCGGGCCGCGGTGCGGGCCGCCGCCGAGTTCCCGCGGCTGCGCGTGGTCGCGCTGACCGTCGTCACCAGCCTCACCGACGCCGACCTCGCCGAGGTCGGGGTGGCCGCGACGACCGGGGAGCAGACCGCCCGGCTGGCGCTGCTCGCCCGGGACGCTGGCTGCCACGGCGTGGTCGCCGCACCCCACGACGCGGCGACGCTGCGCGGGCTGCTCGGCCCCGACCCGCTCATCGTCACGCCCGGCGTCACGCTGCCCGTACACCCGGCCGCGACCGACCACGCCCGCCCGGCGCACCCGGCGGACGCCTTCCGCGCGGGCGCGTCGCACGTGGTCATCGGCCGCGCACTGACCCGCGCCCCGGACCCGGCGGCCGTCCTCGCCGCGATCGCCGAGGAGCTGCGGATCAGCGGCGGCGCCGTAACGCGTCCAGCGGGGCGACGAACAGATAGCGCCAGCCGGTGACGGTCCGCCCCCAGGCCTCGTACCAGGCCTGCTGCTCCTCGATGGTGACCACGTCCTTGCCGTCGGCCGGGTCGAGGACCTCGACCAGGTCCCGGACGTCCGAGCGGCGCCACCGCCGCAGCGCGTAAGCGACCTCGCCACCCGACATGCTCCGCGACATGCCGGAGCCGTGCACGTCGCGCCGGGCGCCGTTGCAGCACAGCAGAATGCCGTCCGCTTCGAGCTGGCGGCGCAGCTCCAGCAGCGACTCGTGCAGGTCCTCGCCGGATGCCGCCCACTGCCGTCCGTCGGGCGCCCGCAGCAGCAGGTCGTCGGCGTCGGTGCGGCGCAGCGCCCACTCGTGGGTGCCGTCCGCGGTGCGCACCCGCATCTTCCGCGGGCGCCCGTGGGCGGCGGTCAGGGCCCGCTCGGCCTGCTCCACCAATGCGGGCACGAGGTCGGCGGCGGACGGCAGGTCGGTGATCAGGTCGACGGCCTCGCCGGCCCAGACCGGCAGCGGCGGGATCGCGCCGCTGGCCACGTCGTCCTGGTAGTCCTGCCGCGCCCGGGCGTCGGCGGCCAGTTCGGTCTCCCGGCCGCGCCACCGGTCGAGGTACGGATGCCCGAGCGTCCGCGCGGAGTACCGCGACGGCCAGCGCGACCCGCGGGCGATGTCCAGCACCGTGCTGCGCTCGGTGTCCTCGCTGCGCCCCTCGACGATCGCCTTGGCGACCGCAGGATCCACGAGCGCCTCGGCGGTCGCCTGGAAGCGGGTGCCGATCACCGCCCCGGCCGCACCCAGCGCGAGCGCCGCCGCCACCCCGCGCCCGTCGGCGATCCCACCGGCGGCGAGGACCGGCACCGGATCGGCGAGGTCCACCACGACCGGCACGAACGGCAGCGTCGAGCGCCCGCGCCCTGCGCCGTGCCCGCCGGACTCGGTGCCCTGCGCCACGATGACGTCGGCGCCCACGTCCACGGCCCGCCGGGCCTCCTCGAGGTCGGTGACCTGGACGATGAGCACGGCACCGGAACGCCGGACGAGCTCCGCGTACGGCGCCGGATCGCCGAAGGACAGCATGACCGCCCGCGGCCGGTGCTCCAGCGCCCGCTCCACGGCGTCCGCGTCGAGCATCCACGTGAGGAAGCCGATGCCCCACGGCCCGTCGGTGCCGGCGGCCACGATCGGCACCTCCCGGTCCAGCCACGCACGGTCGCCGTCCGCCGCGCCGAGCATGCCGAGCCCGCCACCCTGGGAAACGGCGGCGGCGAGCGCACCGCCGGCGGAGCCTCCCATCGGTGCCAGGACGATCGGATGTGGTACCCCCAGCAGCTCCGTGAACCGCGTCGTCAGCGCCATGCGCCCATCATCGTCTATTTCGCGCGGGCCCGGATCTGCGCGGCGCAGCCCTCGGCGACCGGCGCCCACTCGGTGCCGAACACGTTCATCGATGCCGCTTCCGGGTCCGACTCCTGGCGGACGACGGAGCCGAAGAACGCCAGCATCTTCTCCTCGTCGAACCGTTGCGCCAGGCAGGTCACGGTGAGCAGGGCAATGCCGTACCGGGCGCGGCGGTCGTCGTCGGACGCATCCGCCGGTATCCCGTCGAGCGTGACCGTGCCGTCCCAGCGCCCGGCGCGCAGGTAGCGCCGCACCGCCGGCAGCCGGTCCCGGGTCCACGCGCCGTCCCGGTCCGCGACGTACTCCGCCAGCCCCTCCGTGAGCCACCAGAGCCGCCGTGGGCTGTCCTCGTCGCCGAGGCTGACCACGTGCGTGAACTCGTGGGCCAGCAGGTTCACCGTCCCGATCTGGTCGGCCCGGATCGCGACACCGTAGGACCCGGCCGAGTAGCTGCCCGCGCCGTCGACCTGGCCGTTCCACCAGGTACGCCACTGCTCGGGCCCGGCGAGATACACGACGTACCGTTTCGGCGGCGGCCCCCACCGGGCGTAGCGGTCGGCGATGTCGGCGGCTTCGTCGGCGGCCGCGAGGATCCGGTCGAGGTGCCCGGCGAGGGAGGCCGGCGCGGCCACGATGGCCCGCCGCCCGGCGACGCCCTGCAACGCCGTCAGGTCCCACGGGAGCACGGTCCGCTGGAACGCGGTCGCGACCGCCCGGCCGTCCCGCACCGTCCACGTGCTCGGCAGCACCAGCTCGACCGGCTCACAGCCGGGGTCGCCGAGGCAGTACCCGATCTTCACGGTGACGCTCCACCGGTCGTCGGCCTCCTCCGGCATGCCCGTCGCCTGCGCCGTCCACCGGGCCACCCGCAGCGCCCGCAGCGAGTGGAAACGTTGCGTGAACTCCTCGTGCAGCGCGGCATCGACGGACGCCAGGTAGCCGTCCAGGTCCCCGCCGAGCAACGCCTCGCCCTGCGCGGCGAGCCCGGCGTTGATGAGGTCGGCCTTCACCTCGGCGGGACTCTTCGCCCGGGCGGGCGCGCTCGGCACGGCGACGGTCTCGGGCCTCGCGGCGCGCGCGACCGTGAGGTACAGCGCCGCGACGAGGACGAGCACGATACCCGCGGCTATCAGCCACAGCCGCCGCCTCGACGGCCCCGGCTCCGGCGGCGGGACCGGCCCAGCGGAGGAGGACGTGAACGGCAACGGCACGCCGTATCCGCCCACCCCGACAAACTCGACGGGCCGCGGCTCGTCGTCCTCCTGAGTCCTCACGCGCGCAACCTACTGGATCTTCATGCACCCCGCTACCAGCATCATGGCGTACCGTCGCGGCGTGCACTTCGTCTACCGGACGCACTACGAGGGGCCGCTGAGCCGGCGGGTCCGCCAGCTGCCCGACCGCAGCGTGCTGGAGTGGTTCCGCCGCGGCTGGGGCTGCGACGAGCCGCGGGACTGGGTCGAGGCGGAGCTCGGCGGCTACGTGTACGGCCTCGGCTCGATCTTCGAGGCGGCCCGCACGAACGGCCTCGCACCTCCGCAGACCGTCGACGAGCTGCGGACGCTGCTGCACGCACACCTGTACGTCGAAGGCGACGCCGACTTCATCCGGCTCGACGAGCACAGCCTGCGCGTGCGTACCGACGACGACGAGGTCGAACTGGCCTACTTCTTCCTCGACGACGAGGTGGTGGCGGCCTCCGGCGAGCGGCTCGCCGTGCTGCTGCACGACTCCTGGCCACTACCCGGCGACGCGGGTGACCCGGCGCCACCGGGCGACGCGACGACCTCCATGGTGCTCCTCACCCACTACGACGGCGAGACCCTGGCCCGGCTGGAGCCCTTCGTGTTCCCCGGCGTCGACCTGCCCGGCCTGGCCGGGCACCTGCGCGCCGCCGACCCGGCCGGGCAGGACTGGCCGCCGGAACTGCTCGTGCTGCGGGCCCTCGTCGCGCCGGACGACACCACCGTCGAGCCGGCGCTGCGGCGGTGCAACCTGTGGCCGGGCTTCAACCTCAACGACGGGCCGTGGCCGCGGGGCATGCCTGACGCGCACGCCGCCGTGCACCGTGAGGCCGCCGATTTGATCGCGGTCGGCGAGTGTACGGACGGACGCGACCCGGACGCGTCCCTGCTCCGGGTCGACGACCACCTCGCCCAGCTGGCGATGCACTGCAGCGAGGCGTTCGGATACCAGCAGTGGTTCCTGTTCGACACCGTCTGGGCAGCGGCGCATCCGGACCTGGCGCGGTCGCTGCTGCGGTACGCCGGACACTGGGACCCGCTCGACTGATGTGTGACCATCACGGGGTGCTGATTGTGATGTGTGGCCTGCAGGGGACCGGGAAGAGCACGATCGCCGGGCAACTGGCCCGGGAGCTGCCCGCGCCGGTGCTGCCCGTCGACCCGGTCGAGGTGGCGCTGTGGGCCGCCGGGATCGACCGGGACCAGCCGACCGGGCTGGCCGCGTTCGTCGTTGTCGGCGCGCTCGCCGGCGCGATGCTCAAGCTCGGCCAGACCGTCATCGTCGACGCCGTCAACGACGCCGAGGTGGCCCGCCAGCAGTGGCGCGACCTGTCCGCCCGGCACGAGGTGCCGCTACGCTTCGTCGAGGTCGTCTGCTCCGACCCGGACCTGCACCGGCAACGCCTCGAGGACCGCCGCGACGTCGACCTCGCCGGCGCCGCCGAACCGACGTGGGAGTCCGTCGAGGCCCGCCGCGAAGGCTTCGAAGGCTGGGCCGACGAACGCCTCGTCCTGGACTCCGTCGACCCCGTCCCCGACAACGTCCGGCGCGCCCTGGCCTACGTGCGTCCGACCTGACCGGTGTTGTGACCGGTGTCCTGACCGGCGTTGCCGTGCCCCGGCCGGTCGGGAAGGATGCGGGGATGGAAATCCTGGCCCTCTTCCGGCCGGTGATCGGCCACCCGTGAGCCTGCATTACGAGTGGATGCTGTCGCTGCGGCTGCGGCCCGACACACCCGCGACGTTCCTGGACGAGGTCCGCTACCACCTCGGCCTGACCGACCAGCGCCCCGAGCACCCTGAGCTCGACGTCGACTGGCCGTGCCTGGTCACCAACCCCGCCGACGATCGCCTGCCCGGCGGCGGTGCCGGATCGCTGATCGCGCAGCGCCCGTACCTGAACCGGCCGGGCTCCTTCGGCCTGCACCTGCGCATGTACGTCGTCGACGACGCCATGTACCACCTGATGCAGACCGTGCCACGATGGCTCGCCCGCCGGTCGCTGACGCAGGGATGGATCGGCTTCGCACGGGAGGAACTCGCCCTGGACACGTGGCTGAACTTCTACGTCCAGGACGGCTACGCGTACATCGGCGAACCGGGCGGCACCGTCGGCGCCTTCGACGATGCGGCGCCCCCGTTCACCATGTTGCAGACCTTCGACGCCCTGTAACGCCGATGCCGGATGCCGTGGAGATCGTCGACTACGACCCGGCCTGGGTCGCGGTGTTCACCGCACTCGGGCGCACGCTGCGCGAGTCACTCGGCGACATCGCGCTGCGCATCGACCACATCGGCTCGACGGCGGTGCCGGGACTTGCCGCGAAGCCGATCGTCGACGTGCAGATCTCGGTGCACTCCCTCGAACCGGGCGACGGGTTCCTGGTGCCGCTACGGGCGCTCGGGTACGTGTACCGCGCCGACAACCCGGAGCGGACCAAGCGGTACTTCCGGGAGCCGCCGGGCCAGCGGCGCACGCACCTCCACGTGCGGCGGGCCGGCAGCTTCGCCGAGCAGTTCCCGCTGCTGTTCCGCGACTATCTGCGGTCACACTCCGCCGCGGCGGACGAGTACGCAGCGGTGAAACGCCGTTGCGCACAGCGGTTCCGGCACGACCGCCAGGGTTACGTCGAGGCGAAGGACACGTTCGTCTGGCAACTGATCCGCCAAGCCGACGGCTGGGCGCAGCAGGTCGGCTGGCAGCCCGGCCCGAGCGACGCCTGAACCCGTCACGGCGACGCGTCGGCCCGCTGAAACTCGCTCGTGCGCGTCGCCGGTCGCGGGGACGATGCGACGATGACAGGAGCACCTGAGGGATTCAGCTACCGCGTCCGCAAGAGCGGCGACATCGAGCTGCTGCACCACGGCCGCCCCGCGGGCGTGCTCCGCGGCGCGGCGGCCGCCCGGTTCCTGGTCGACGTGGACAACGACGACCCGCAGGAGCTGATGGCCCGCCTGACCGGCAACTACAAGCACGGCAACGAACGCACCGCGAAAGACCACCCACGCAACCGCCGCAGGTAGCCCCACCCACCGCCCGCCGTCACGGTTACCCGCCGTCACGGTTGCTCGCGGTCGTGGTGGCTCGGTGGCTTGGCGTCACGGTTGCTCGCGGTCGTGGTGGCTCGGTGGCTCGGCATCGCGATGACTCGGCGGCTCGAGGGCCGGCGCTGGGCGGCTCGACGCGCCATTCGGCGCGAGCGTGCTACTCGTTGTCGCGGCGGCGCGGCGGCGCGGCGGCACGGCGGCACGGCGGCACGGCGGCGCAGCGGCGCAGCGGTTCGGGGCTCGGCGGCGCGGCGGTTCGGGGCACGGCTCGGCTGGGCGGCTGGGCGGCTGGGCGGTTCGGAGCGCGGCGGCTGGGCGCGGCGGCTGGTGGCTCGGGTCGCGGCGGTTCAATGCGCCATTCGGCGCGAGCGTGCTTTTCGGCGGCGCGGCGGTTCGGGGCGCGGCTGGGCGGCTCGACGTGGCATTCGGCGCGAGCGTGCTATTTGTTTGTCGCGGCGGTGTGGCGACGCGGCGGTGTGGCGACGCGGCGGTTCGGCGGTTCGGGGCGTGCCTGGGCGGCTGGCGGTTCGGGGCGCGGCGGCTGGGCGGCGGCTGGGCAGGCGCGGTGGCTGGTGGCTCGGGTCGCGGCGGTTCAGTGCGCCATTCGGCTCGGCGCGCCATTCGGCGCGAGCGTGCTATTCGTTTGTCGCGGCGGTGTGGCGGTGTGGCGATTCGGGGCTCGGCTGGGCGGCGTGGCGACGCGCGGTTCGGGGCGCGGCTGGGCGGCTCGACGCGCAATTCGGCGCGAGCGTGTTATTCGTTGGCGTGGCGGCGTGGCGGCGTGGCGGCGTGGCGGTTCGGTGGTTCGGCAGCGCGGCTGGGCGGTTCGGTGCGCGGCTGGGCGGCTGGGCGGCTCGACGTGCCATTCGGCGCGAGTGCGTTATTCGTTGTCGCGGCGGTGTGGCGGTGTGGCGGTGTGGCGGTGTGGCGGTGTGGCGGTGTGGCGGTTCGGCGGCGTGGCGGCGTGGCGGCGTGGCGGCGTGGCGGCGTGGCGGTTCGGGGGCGTGGCGGTTCGGGGCGCGGCTGGGTGGCTCGACGTGCCATTCGGCGTGAGCGTTCTATTCGGCGGTGTGGCGGTTCGGCGGCTCGGGCCACGGCTGGGCGGCTCGGGGCGCGGCGGTTCAGTGCGCCATTCGGCTCGGCGCGTCATTCGGCGTGAGCGGGCTCTTCGTCGCGGCAGCGTGGACCAGCGGAAGCGACCCTCTTGCCTGCTCCACAACCCAGGCCATGAACCCGGGCAGTGGAGCAGGCGGCGGTTCGGCGGTTCGGGGCGCGGCGGCTGGGCGGCTGGGCGGTTCGGGGGCGTGGCGGTTCGGGGCGCGGCTGGGTGGCTCGACGTGCCATTCGGCGTGAGCGTTCTATTCGGCGGTGTGGCGGTTCGGCGG
>NZ_JBFAPO010000008.1:179850-268948 GCF_040676755.1 Dactylosporangium sp. NPDC049525
GCTCGGGCCACGGCTGGGCGGCTCGGGGCGCGGCGGCTCAATGCGCCACTCGGCTCGGCGCGCAATTCGGCGTGAGCGGGCTCTTCGTCGCGGCAGCGTGGACCAGCGGAAGCGACCCTCTTGCCTGCTCCACGACCCCGGCCATGAACCCGGGCAGTGGAGCAGGCGGCGGTTCGGCGGTTCGGGGTGCGGCGCGGCGGCTGGGCGGTTCGGGGCGCGGCGGCTGGGCGGCGTGGCGGCTGGTGGCTCGGGGCGCGGCGGTTCAGTGTGCCATTCGGCTCGGCGCGTCATTCGGCGTGAGCGGGCTCTTCGTCGCGGCAGCGTGGACCAGCGGAAGCGACCCTCTTGCCTGCTCCACGACCCCGGCCGTGAACCCGGGCAGTGGAGCAGGCGGCGACGCGGCAGGTGTGTGCCGGGGAGCGGCCGTTACGCGCCGACGTACTCGGCGAGGTGTTCGCCGGTGAGGGTTGAGCGGGCGGCGACCAGGGCGGCCGGGGTGCCCTCGAAGACGAGCTTGCCGCCGTCGTGGCCGGCGCCGGGGCCGAGGTCGATGATCCAGTCGGCGCGGGCCATCACGGCCAGGTGGTGCTCGATCACGATGACGGACTTGCCGGAGTCGACGAGCCGGTCGAGGAGCTTGAGCAGCTGCTCGACGTCGGCGAGGTGCAGGCCGGTCGTCGGCTCGTCAAGGACGTAGACGCCGCCCTTCTCCGCCATGTGGATCGCCAGCTTGAGCCGTTGCCGCTCGCCGCCGGACAGCGTGGTCAGCGGCTGGCCCAGGGTCAGGTAGCCGAGGCCGACGTCGGCCATGCGGTGCAGGATCGCGTGTGCGCCCGCCGACTTTGCGTGGCCGGCGGCGAAGAACGCCTCCGCCTCCGTGACGGACATCGCGAGCACCTCGCTGATGTTCTTCCCACCGAGCTTGTATTCGAGGACGGCGGCCTGGAACCGCTTGCCCTCGCACTCCTCGCACACGGTCGCGACCCGGCCATCATCGCCAGGTCGGTGTAGATGACGCCGTTGCCGTTGCAGTTGGGGCAGGCGCCCGCGGAGTTGGCGCTGAACAGCGCCGGCTTCACGCCGTTGGCCTTCGCGAACGCGGTGCGGATCGGGTCGAGCAGGCCGGTGTAGGTCGCCGGGTTGCTGCGGCGCGAGCCACGGATCGCGGTCTGGTCGACGGAGACGACGCCGGCGCCTTTCGGCACCGAACCGTGGATGAGGGAGCTCTTGCCGGATCCCGCGACCCCGGTCACCACACACAGCACGCCGAGCGGCACGTCGACGCTGACGTCGCGCAGGTTGTGCCGGGTCGCGTTGCGGATCGGCAGCGTGCCCTTCGACGTGCGGGTCTTCGACTTGAGCTCGGCCCGGTAGTCGAGGTGGCGGCCGGTCAGCGTGCCGCTGGCGCGCAGCCCGTCGACGGTGCCCTCGAAGCACACCGTGCCGCCGGCCCCGCCGGCGCCCGGGCCGAGGTCGACGACGTGGTCGGCGATCGCGATCGTCTCCGGCTTGTGCTCCACGACCAGCACCGTGTTGCCCTTGTCGCGCAGCCGCACGAGCAGCCCGTTCATCCGCTGGATGTCGTGCGGGTGCAGCCCGACCGTCGGCTCGTCGAAGATGTAGGACACGTCGGTGAGGCTCGACCCGAGGTGCCGGATCATCTTGGTGCGCTGCGCCTCGCCGCCGGACAGCGTGCCGGACGGCCGGTCCAGCGACAGATAACCGAGGCCGATCTCCACGAACGAGTCGAGGGTCTGCTGCAGCGTGATCAGCAGCGGTGCCACCGCCGGGTCCTTGATGCCGCGGACCCAGTCGGCGAGGTCGCTGATCTGCATCGCGCACGCGTCGGCGATGTTGACGCCGTCGATGCGGGACTCCAGCGCCGCCTTGTTGAGCCTGGTGCCGCCGCACTCGGGGCACGCCGTGAACGTGACGGCCCGCTCGACGAACGCCCGGATGTGCGGCTGCAGCGCCTCCTTGTCCTTCTGCAGGAACGCTTTCTGGACGCGGGGGACGAGCCCCTCATAGGTCATGTTGATGTTCTCAACCTTGACCTTGACCGGCTCCTTGTAGAGGAAGTCGTGCAGCTCCTGCTCGCTGTAGTCCCGGATCGGCTTGTCGGCGTCGACGAAGCCGGACGCCGCGAAGATGCGCACCAGCCAGCCGTCGACGCTGTAACCCGGGATCGTGATGGCGCCCTCGGCGAGGGACTTGTCCCGGTCGAACAGCTCGTCGAGGTCGATGTCGTTGGCCTTGCCCATGCCCTCGCACGCCGGGCACGCGCCGGCGGGCACGTTGAAGCTGTAGTGGAACGACGGACCGGCGCTCGGCACGCCGAGCCGGCTGAACACGATGCGCAGCATCGCGTTGGCGTCGGTCGCCGTGCCGACCGTGGACCGGGAGTTGGCACCCATCCGCTCCTGGTCGACGATGATCGCCGTGGTCAGCCCCTCGAGCAGGTCGACGTCCGGACGCGACTGGCTAGGCATGAACCCCTGCACGAACGCGCTGTAGGTCTCGTTGATGAGCCGCTGCGACTCGGCGGCGATCGTGCCGAACACGAGCGAGCTCTTACCGGATCCAGACACACCGGTGAACACCGTCAGGCGTCGCTTCGGAATGTCGACGCTGACGTCCTTCAGATTGTTCTCACGGGCCCCGTGGACCTTGATCAGGTCATGACTGTCTGCGACATGCACCGGGCCACTCTAAACGAGGGGTCTGACAGTTTCGGCCGTTCAACGCTCAGCCGGGCATGACCGGGGCGAGCGCGTCGGCGAGCAGGTCGGCCTGCTCGATGCGGGGCTCGAACGGGTCGGCGGAGAGCTCGAACCACCACAGCTCCGGCCGCACCGACCACTGTTCGAGCCGCGCGATCCGGCCGTCGGCAAGCAACCGCCGCAGGTCGCCGACCGCGGCGAGGTGGCCGGGGCCGACCAGGTTGCCCCAGTGCACGCCCCGGGTCATCGCGTCCAGGCGCTGCCCTTGCCACGGTGCGTGCCGGCGCATTTCGAACGGCGAGTTGCGGCCCCAGTTGGTGCCGGCGTGGACGTGCCCGGTGGCCGCCTCCATCATGACCGCGGCGGATCTGGCCAGGCCCAGCACATCGCCGCCCACCCTGCCCAGCAGCGACCGGCCCAGGTGGAACGAGATCGTGGCCGGGTGGCCGGTCGGGTCGCGCAGCTGGACCGTGAGACGGATGCCGCCACGGTACCGCGACTCCCGGCCCTCGCCGTTGAGCGCGCGGACCTCGAGGCAGATGAAGTGCAACTGGCCGGCGCGGAGCCGGGTCAGCGCCTGCTCCCAGGACGCCGCGTCGCCGGGCAGCTGCGACCAGCGGCCCTTCGTGGACATCGCCTCGATCTGGACGGTGACACCGTACGGTGCCCGCTCGCCGAGCGCCGCCACGACCGGGTCGACCAGCGCCCGCCGCGCCTCGGCCAGCCAAGCGGCCACCTCGGGCGACCGCTCGACCAGATCCGCGTACGTGTACAGCTCGCAGGCCAGGACCGGCTCGCCGAGCCGGGTCGTCGGCTCCGGCCGCATCAGGAGCAGCCCCTGCCAGCCCGCGGCTTCTTCGGTGTACGCCGTGTCGCCCGACGGTGACGGCGGCTCCACGTCGGCGGCGACGTTCGCCCGGGCCCACGCCGCGACCGCGGCCGGATCGGTCAGCTCCTGCGGCGCGACGTGCCACCGGCCGAGCACCGGCAGCGACGGCGCGTGGCCGAGCTGGTGCAGGTTCGGCAGGTCGATCGGTGGCTCGCTGCCCAGCAGCACGCTCCAGTACTTGTGGCCGGCCAGACCGCCCGCGTCGACGCGGCCCGACGAGCGCGCGATCAGGCAGCCGGGCCGACCCCAGCACTCCAGCTCGTGCGCCGTCACGAACGCGTCCCACGCCGGACGGGTGTGGTCGAGTGCGGCCGCCAGGTAGACGTACCGCTGCTGCTCCGGTAACACACTCGCGTCACCGTTGGCCAGCGTGAGGGGCAGCGGTTCCGGCCGGACGGGCGGTGCGCTGGGAGCGGGTGCGCCGCTGTCGGGGGCGATGACCGAAGGGAGCCTGGGCGTCTCGATGCGCGTGCCGGGCGGGGTCACCGCGAGCTCGCTCAGCGCCGCGTACAGGCCGTCTTCGGCGTACACGTATCCACGCGACAGGATGTCGTCCAGCCGTCCGCCGTCGCCGCCGCCCACGCCCGCCTCGGCCATCCAGCCGAGCATGGCCGCCACAACCGGTGCGCGCTGCGCGGCCTGCGTCGCCTCGTCGGGCTCCTCGTCGGGGAACGCGAAGCCGTGGTGCACGCCGGACTCCTGGTTGAACAGCCACCGGAACCGTTCCTGACCGTCGTGCCAGCCGACCAACAGCGCCACGTCGCTGTCCATGACCGTTGCCGTCAGCATCGGCCCCGGCACCGCGGACCACGGCGGCGCCGATGCGTCAGCGGTGCGCCGTGCGTGGACGGACCAGCCCTCGGCGGTGCCGCTGCCCACGACCCACCCGCCGAGGTCGTCGGGCAGCGCCGCGGAGCGGGTCAGGGCGTACGCGATCCACAATCCCATGGACACGGACCATAACGATCACACGTCCCGGCGTTGGAAGGCGGCCGCGGCGAGGCCCAGGACGACCGTGACCCACACGCCGGACCAGGCGACATAGGCGACCGTGAGGCCGGTCCGGCTCAGGAACGGGTGGCCCTCGAAGGCCTCGCTGAACTGGGTCAGCAGGGTCGGGTCCTGGAAGGCGTGCATGGCGCCGCGCCACAGGCCGTCGGTCGGCAGCAGCATCCGGGACACGGTGCCGACCTGGGTGAGGCTCGGGTTGTTGAGGGCCTCGCCGACGGCGCCGACGACGCCGGCGATCCAGGTGGCGCCGAACAGGCCGACGGACACGATGCCCGACGCCATCGGCGAGATCACGGTGGACAGCAGCAGGCCGAGGGTCAGCAGCACCACGGCCTGGCCGGCGAGCAGGGCCAGGCCGGTCACCGGCTCCGGCGGCCAGTATCCGACGGTGATGCGGACGATGAGCAGCTGGGTGAGCCCGGCGACGGCGACGAAGCCGCTGCCGAACGTGACCAGGCCGAGCCATTTGCCGATCAGGACGGCGCTGCGGCGCACCGGGCGGGTCAGCACCGCCAGGGCGACGCCGGACTCGATCTCGCCGGCGAGGGTGGGGCCGGCGAGGAACGCGGTGCCGAGCGCGGAGATCAGGCTCAGGCCGAACATCACCAGGTTGAGCACCGCCGCCGCGGTCATGCGGGCCTCGCCGCTGGTCATGCCGCCGAACGTGGCGTCGATGCGGGAGAAGCCCCAGGCGCTGAGCCCGAGCAGCAGCGCCGTCATGACGGCGAGCGAGCGCAGCACCCGCCGGCGGGATGCTTCCTGCAAGGTGAGGGCGGCGATGATGAAGATCGTCATGCGGCGGCTCCGGTACGGAGGATGTCCAGCAGCCGTTCCTCGAGCGTGACCCGCGCGGGTTCGACGGCGTGCACCCGGACGCCCAGGGCGACCAGGTCGGCGATCAGCGCGGGCACGAGGTCGGCGTCCTGTTCGGTGGGCAGGGTGACGGTGTACGCGGACCCGCTGCGGGTCAGTGCCCCGACCGCGGCCAGCCGGGCCGCCGCCGCCTCGCCGACACCGTCGAGCCGCAGCCGCAGTTCGCGACCGCCGAGCAGTTCGGCGAGGGTGCCGGCGGCGGCCACCCGGCCCTTGTCGAGGATGACGACCCGGTCACAGACGCGCTCCACCTCGCCGATGAGGTGGGAGTTGAGCAGCACGGCGACCTTACGGTCCTTCAGGGCCAGCAGCAGGTCCCTGACGTCGGCGCGGCCGAGCGGGTCCAGGGCGCTCGTCGGCTCGTCCAGGATCACCAGCTCGGGGCGGGCGACCAGGGCGACCGCCAGGCCGAGCCGCTGCTGCATGCCCTTGGAGAAGCCGCCGACCCGGTCGTCGGCGCGGTCGGCGAGCCCGACCGTGGCCAGGCACTCGCGCCGCTCCCGGTCCGGCACCGCCGCGCCGGCGAGCTTGACGTGCAGGGAGAGCACCTCGGCCGCGGTCAGCCAGGGCTGGTACCGGAAGAGCTCCGGCAGGTAACCGACGCGGGCCCGCGATGCCGGGTCTCGCCCGGGGCGGCCGAGCAGCAGCACCTCACCGGCGTCGGGACGCACGAGGCCCAGCAGGATTTTGATGGCGCTGGTCTTGCCGGCGCCGTTGGGTCCGAGCAGTCCCAGCACCTCGCCCCGCCGGACGGTGAAGGAGACGTCGTCGACGGCGACCTGCCGGCGGTACCGCTTCCGCAGGCCGGAACACCAGACCGCCGGCGACTCCGCGGTGGGGGCGCTCACCGGTCCCACCGCAGGCCGCGGGCGACCGACAGCACCTCGTCGGCGGTCAGGGAACCGGCCACGGCGGTGACGACCCCGTCGTCGACCCAGACCACACCCGACATCACGCCGTCGCGGGTCGTGAGGACGGTGGCCGGTTTCCCGTCGACGTCGGCGGTGGCGGTCTTCTGCCCGGACCGCACGATCATCGGCAGCGTCGTGCCGTTGCCGGAGAACGCGCGCAGCTGCGACGCGACGGACTCGGGCAGGCCGGGCAGCGTCAGCAGGTAGTCACGGGCGGTCTCGAACGGGATGCCGGAGGAGTACGCGGCCGGTGCGACGACCCGGGCCACCACCATCGCCGGCGCGTTGTGGCCGCCCTGCCAGACCGCGGCGAGCCCCGGCCCGGCGCTGAGCCGGAACTGGCTGCCGTCCAGGCCCGCCGGCGGTGGCGGCAGCGCCTTGCCGGCCGCGGCGGCCGTCTGCGCGGCCTTCCCGGCGGAGAACGTGAACACCGCGTCCGCCCGGTCGCCGACCTGGAACGACGGGGATCCGTTCACGCCGCGCGGCAGCTTGCCGACCCGAGGCACGGACAGCCCGGTGGCCGACTGCGCCGCGGCGGCGTCGGCCACCTGCCGGACGTGCGGGCCGTTGGTGACGGTGAGGTCGCCGTACGCGGACAGGTCCGGCATCGTGACCAGATCGGCCTGGGTGACGGTGACCGGGGCGATCCGGTCGGTGTGGAAGATCTGCAGCCAGTCCGCGGCGGCCGCGGCGCTCGCACCGGTCAGCAGCGCGACGGCGGCGACCGCCGCGACCACCGGGCTGCGCAGCGCCGCCCGCCAGCGCCTGCCCCGGCCGGCCGGGGCGACGGGCCGAGCCGCGCCGGTGACCGCCCCGGTGACCGCCCCGGTGACCGCGCCGGTGACCGCGCCGGTGACTTCGGCGGTGACATTGGCGGACAGCCGGCGCCACCCCGCGTCGACGTCGGTGTCGGTGTCGGCATCGAAGCGCAGCGCCGCACCGGCGAGCGCCGCGTCGTCCCGGGCGGCGGCCAGCCCGGCCAGGCACACCGGGCAGCCGGCGACGTGCTCGCGGTCGGTGTCGGCGACGCCCTCCGGCTCGTCCAGGAGCCGGCGCAGCGTGCCGTCAGTCGGATGGCGCATGACGGTTCAACTCCTCGCGTAGAGCGGACTCGGCGCGCCGCACCGTGGTGCCGACGCTGCCGGGGGAAAGGTCGAGGGCGGCGGCCACCTCGGCGTAGCTGAGGCCGCTGTGCCGCAGCACCAGGGCCACCGCCTGCCGTCGCGGCAGCCGTGCGAGGGCCGCCCGCACCCGGCGCCGCTCGTCGAGGGTGACGACCGCGTCGGCCACGTCGGGGCTGACGGTGTCGCCGCCCGCGGCCTCCTCCCGGGACGCCCGGCGGCGCCCGGACCGCAGGTGGTTCAGCGCCGTGTGCGCCGCGGCGACGGAGAGCCAGCCGAGGGCCTCGGCCGCCGGTACCGACGACCGCCCGAACGTCAGGAACACCTCCTGTGCCACGTCCTCGGCGTGGTCCCTGGACCCGAGCACCCGCGCGGCGACGGCCACGACCCTGGGATACGCGGCGCGGAACACCTGTTCGAGGTCGGCGCGCACGGCCTCCCCACGCCCCGGAGGACTCGACACGGCGACGGCGTCCTTCCGCTTGACCTGCCCGCGGGGCCACATCACCGCCGCGGCGGGTCCGACGAGCTTGACATCTTCCTGCACATCCACTGAGCACCGCCGCGGCCCGGAATGTGACACCGGCGGGACCTCGGGTGTCAGCGCGTGGACGACCACCAGGTCGACTGGGCCGCGGTGGTGAAGCCGAGGGACTCGTACAGCGGCCGGCCCAGTCGCGATGCGGTGAGCGTGACCGGCAGGTCCACCAGGTGCGCGAGGGAGCCGAGCATGACCGCGCGGCCCACGCCACGGGAGCGGAACGCCGACGGGGTGCCGACCCAGTAGTGGCTGCCGAACCCCTGGTCCACGACAGTGACGCACGCCGCGGCGACCGCCCCGTCGAGGCGCGCGACGAACACGTCGACACCCGGCTGCTCGATCAGCGCCGGGGGGAACAGCTCGCCGCCGCGGTGCGGCTCGAACCTGGCCAGCTCGAAGCCGGCGATCACGGCGCGCTCGGCCGCGTGCAGGTCGTCCTCGTCGCGCACCCGGGTCACGGGCATCGCGGGTGCCTCGACCGGGCCGGGCCCGCGCAGCATGACGGGCATCTGCCAGGTGCGCATGCCCAGGTGGTGCAGGTCGGTCGAGCTGAACGGATCCTCGACGTCCACGGGTCCCGCGGCCCGGCCCGCCAGATCGGTGACCTCGGCCACCTCGTCCGCGCCGAGCCCGGGTTCCTGGATCAGGATGCGCAGGCCCGCCCGCTCGTCACCGGCGACGGCGAGGAAACCGGGGCGGCGGATCACCTCGTGGCCGCGGGCCACGCCGGTCGCGGCCCAGAAGGCGGCGGAGTTGCGGGCCTGCCGCAGCGGCGCCCCGGCCAGGCCGGCGGGGTTCGTTCCAGTCGTCATGCCGCCCACCATTCCGTAGGCCGCACCGGTCCCTGGTGGCGGGTTCCGGTCGGAGTGCAGGTGCGCCGACAGCACGAGCGCGGAGGTGGCGGCCAGCGCACGGTCGAGCACGTCGGCCCGGGGGACGAACACCATGGCCTGCCCCTCGCCGAGCACGACGTCCTCCTGCCGGGCGCTGGTGGCGCCACGGAACACGTGGACCGTCACGGTGTGCGGGAAGCCGGCCTCATACGGGCGCGGACCGCTCCACAGCAGGGACAGCTCGCCCGCTGCCAGGCCGGTCTCCTCGAGCAGCTCCCGCCGGGCCGCCGCCTCGGGTGACTCGCCGGGCTCGACGTGGCCGCCCGGCAGGCTCCACTGACCCGGCGAGACGGGCGCGTCCGCGTCGCGGTGCTGCAGCAGCACCGCGCCGGACGGATCGACCAGCAACACGAGCGCGACGGCATAGGTGGCCACGCCGAAATCATGCCCGGACCCGCGGTCGGCCCGCGGGGCGGCGGGCCTGGTTCGCCTCGCGGAGCGCGGCCCAGGCGTCGGCGACGGGACCCAGGTGACCGAGCTTGTCGGGGTTGTTCACGGTGCGGATCAGCTGGATCTGCCCGTCGAGGACGTCGAGGGCCCAGATGCTGAGGACCTTGCCGTCCCGGTCGCGGAAGATCGCGCCCGGCTGGCCGTTCACCCGGTGCGGCGCCACCCGCGCGCCGATCCCGGCGAACAGCGCGGCGAGCGCGGCGAGCACCTGCGCCACGCGCCCCACGCCGGCGTAGCGGTCCGCCCATTGCGGGGCCCTGCCGCCGCCGTCACCGATCATCTGGACGTCGGCCGCGAGCAGCTCGGTCAGCCCGTCGACGTCGCCATCCCGGAAGGCGTCGAGGAACCGCCCGGCGAGCTCCTCGCGCTCGGCCCGGTCGGCGTCGAAGCGGGGGCGGCCCGCATCCATGTGGCGGCGCGCCCGCACCGCGAGCTGGCGGCACGCCGCCTCGGAACGCCCAACGGCCGCGGCGACCTCGGGGAAGCCGAAGGCGAACACCTCCCGCAGGACGAAGACCGCCCGTTCGAGCGGGCTGAGTCGCTCGAGCAGCAGCAGCGCCGCCATCGACACCGAGTCGGCCAGTTCGGCCGACCGCGCCGGGTCCTGGAACGGGTCGGTCAGCAGCGGCTCGGGGAGCCACGGCCCGACGTACTCCTCCCGCCGGACCCGCGCCGAGCGCAGCACGTCGATCGAGATGCGGGTGACCACGGCCGACAGGAACGCCTTGGCCGAGGCGGGCGGGGTCGGGGACGCGGCGTGGCGCAGCCAGGTCTCCTGGACCGCGTCCTCGGCCTCGCTCACGCTGCCCAGGATCCGGTAGGCGATCGAGAACAGCAGCGGCCGCAGCCGCTCGAACTCCTCGGCCCGGGGCGCCGTCACCACGCCACCGGCCCGTCCGCGCCGAAGAACCCGGCCGTCGGCCCGTCCGCGCCGAGCGTGGCCAGGCGCACCACGACCGCGGCGCCCTGTGCGGGCGTCAGGAACCCGGTGTGGTTGTTGCTGTCGGTGTCGACGAAGCCGGGGGCGGCGGCGTTGACGAGGATGCCGTCCTTGCGCAGCTCGTTGGCGTACTGCACGGTCAGCGCGCTCAGCGCGGCCTTCGACGGCGTGTACGCGGCCGACGGCAGCAGCGCCGCGAACGGGCCGTCCGGGGCGCTGGTGAGGGTCAGCGACGCGGCGTGGCTGCTGACGTTGACGATGCGCGCCGCCGGCGACCGCCGCAGCAGCGGCAGCATGGCGTTGGTCACCGCGATCACCCCGAACACGTTGGTCTCGAACACCGCCCGGACCATGCCCAGCTCGACGGAGCTGGGCACCTGGTCGGTGGCGTCCTGGGGCGAGACCTGCCCGGAGCCGGTGATGCCGGCGTTGTTGACCAGCACGTCGAGGCGGCCGAAACGCTCCCCGACCTGCCTCGCGGCCGCCTGGACCGTGGGCAGGTCGGTGACGTCCAGGACGAGCGCGTGCGCGTCGCCACCCTCGCCGCGGACCGCCGCGGCGGCCTCCTCGCCGCGCCGCGGGTCCCTGGCGCCGATCAGGACCGTCATGCCCAGGGCCGCGAGCTGTTCGGCGGCCGCGCGGCCGATCCCCTTGTTCGCCCCGGTGATGAGCGCAATCTGACGCATGCCCGCTCCTTGCTGTTCGTTTCGTTGGACGATCACGAGACGAGACAGCACGGCCGGCTGTGACATGAGGACCGTCACACGATCTCCACGTGCGGGGCACGGGGCCTGCACGGCTCGCCGCTAGCGTTGCCGTGGTGCCGCTGACCTTCCCGACCCACCCCGCTGCCGTGCTGCCGTTGAAGCTGTGGCGGCCGCGCTGGTTCGACGAGATCGCGCTCGTCATCGGGTCGATGGCGCCGGACCTCGCATATGCGCTGGACGGCTCCGGGCTGCCGGTCTGGCCGCTGTCGCACCAGGTGCCCGGGCTGGTCGTGTGGTGCCTGCCGGTCACCCTGGCCGCGACGTGGCTTATCCGCCGCGTCGCGCCGGTGGTCGCGGCGCACCTGCCGGTCTGGGGGCCGCTGGCGCTCGCCGACTACGGCGCGCTCGGGCGGTTCCGGCCCGGGTGGCGGGTCGTGGTGTCCTCGGCGCTGCTCGGCGCGGCCAGCCACCTCGCGCTGGACCGCCTCGAGGCCATCGCGCCCGTGTCGGAGTACGTGATGCACGTCCTGGGCGCCGCCGGCCTGCTCGCGCTCGTCGTGGTGATCGGCAGGCAGCGGCTGGTGCGCCGATGGCACGGCGACCCGCCGGCGGTGCGCCGCCGGCTGGGGCTCTTCTGGACGATCGCCGTCGCCGTCACCCTTGCCGCCGCCGCGGCGGTCCCGTTCCTGCCCGCGGCGACCCTGGTGCACACCAGCCTGGTCCGGCTGATGTGCGCGGTCGCCGCCGGACTGCTCGCCGCGTCGTTCGCCTGTACGGTGCGGTCCTGGTTGCCGCAGTGGCGGCGTCGTCGGTGGACGGGGACTCGACGGTGACGAGCCCGGCGAGGTCGTCGGTCCTGCGGCCGCGGCGGGCGCGGAGCAGGGGGAGTGGCATGCGGTCGGCTCGCTTCCGTCGGCGGCGGCACCGATCGACAGATTGACTAGACAATCTGCGCGTTGAGTATGATGCTGTGGCTGGTGGCGGGCCGGTGTCAAGGGCACAGCGGGAAGGCGGCGCACGGTGGCGGCAGCGGGAAGCGCCGGGACGGCGGCCTACCAGCGCATCGCGGCCACGTTCCGCAACGAGATCCTGTCCGGCGGGCTGCAGGCCGGCGACCGGCTGCCGACCGAGCACGAGATCGCCGACCGGTTCGGCGTCGTGCGCCAGACCGTGCGCGCCGGCCTCGGCGTGCTGGTCACCGAGGGGCTCATCGTCGCCCGCCGCCCGCACGGCTACTTCGTCCGCCAGCGCGAGCACATGATCTACCGGCCGCAGCAGAAGTCGCGCCCGCAGCCGGCCACGCCGCAGATGGACCGCTTCTCGCGGCAGATCGTCGCGGAGGGCCGCACCCCGAGCTACGTCATCGAGGTCGCCCTGATCGAGGCGACCCCCGACCTGGCGACCCGGCTGCGGCTCGACGTCGGCGCGACGGTCGTGGCCCGCCGCCGGATCCGGTCCATCAACGGCGAGCCCACCAACCTCAACGACTCGCACTTCCCGATCGAGCTGGTCAAGGACTCCGAGATCATGCTGCCGGCGTACCTGCCGCGCGGCACCGATCAGGTCCTCGCCGAGCTGGGGTACCGGCAGGATCACGCCATCGACGAGATCTTCGTGCGCATGCCGACGCCCGGCGAGATCCACCGCCTCGACCTCGGCCCGGGCACGCCCGTCGCGGTGCACTACGACACCGGCTACACCGTCACCGACCTGCCGGTGCAGTGCGCGGTGAACGTCCTGCCCGGCGACCGCCACAAGATCGTGTTCGAGCGGCACTGGCCGGACGGGCCCGCGGGTCAGGAAGCCGGCGGCGCGGTGTAGACCAGGATGCCGTTCGCGGCGCCCAGCCGGTGCCAGCCGACGCGGTCGTAGAAGGCGACCGTGGCCTCCGCGTGCTCGGCGGTGAGCAGCCACGCCGGCCGGTCACCGACGACCGCGCCGAGGATGCGCCGGCCGTGCCCGCCGCCCTGCGCCGCCGGGTGCACCGCCAGCTCCAGCACCTCGAACGTGCCGGACAGCGCGCCGGTGTCCGCGGCGCCGAGGGCGAGCCGGACGTCGTCGTAGCTCCTGCCGGTGGGGAACGGGGTGGCGGTGGTGTACCCGTAGGCGAAGCCGGCCAGGGCCCCGGCGGCGTCACGGCCGAATGCGGCGCGGAACCCCGGCCGCGCGGCCTCGCCGGGCAGGGTGTCCCGGAACGCGTCGGTCCGGTCGGGCGGCTCGTGCCATGGCGGCCCGGTGAACACGGCCGCGTAGAGGCGCACCACGGCGTCGCCCGCGGCGAGGAATCCGGCCGCATCGACCACCTCGACGGTGCCTCGGTCGGACTTCCGCGCCGGATCCTCGACCCCCATGGGATGGCAGTATCGCAGGTGCAACCGCGGCGTCAGTCGTTGACCAGCACGACCCGGCCCACCATGCCGCCGACCTCGAACTCGCGCAGCGCCGCCGCGGCCTCGCCCAGCGGGTAGGTCGCGGCGACGTAGGGCCGCAGCCGGCCGCCGGTCGCGGCCTCGAACAGTCCACTGAGGACGGTGCGGCTCCAGGCCGGGTCGGGCGGGCCGGCGGCGAACAGGTCGGCGACGACCGCCCGGCGACCCGTCGACGTCGCGGCCCACGCGTCGAACTGCGCCACCAGCGCGGCGTGCCGCTCGACCGGGTCGCCGGGCACGTCCCGGGTCGCGAAGTGCCCGTAGGACACCAGGATCCCGGCCTTGTTGAGCTGCTCCCACGACTCCGGCAGGGTGGGGCCGCCGATCGTGTCGAAGACCGCGTCGACCCCGTCCGGCGCGAGTTGCCGCACCCGCTCGCTGACGTCCTCGACCCAGTGGTCGACCGGGATGAAGTCCAGGCCGGTGACCCCGGCCAGTTGGCGGGTGCTGGAGACCCCGATGACCTGCGCACCCGCGTGCCCGGCGAGCTGCACGAGCGTCGTGCCGACCCAGCCCGGCGCGCCCGGCACGGCGAGGACCTGCCCCGACCGCACGCCGGCGAGGTCGTGCAGCATGTGCCAGGCCAGCAGCCCGGGGTATGCCAGCGCCACCGCGTCGACCGCGCCGAGGCCGTCCGGCACCGCCGTGAGCGCGGCGGCGGCGACGGTGACGTGCGTGGCCCACCCGCCGCCCGGCACGACCGCGGCGACGCGCCGGCCGACGAGCCCCGGGTCGGCCGCGGCGCCGGCCTCGGTCACCACGCCGACCAGGTCGCGACCCGGCACCATCGGAAACACCCGCCGGTCGAGGCAGGTGCAGCGCCGCATCAGCATGTCGTCGAAGGACATGCCGCTGGCCTCGACGCGGATCAGCGCCTCGTGCGGACCGGGTCGCGGGATCGGCTTCTCCCGCAGGAGCAGGCCTTCCGGTTCGACGGCGTGCGGCAGGACGATCTCCACGGCGGGCACGCCGCCACCGTACGCGACCCGCATCGCCCCGGCCACGCTCTCCAGCGGCACTCCAGCGGTCCTCCAGCCGTGCTCCAGCGGGCCTCCAGCGAGGCGCTACGGTGTCGGACCATGAGCGCGGATGACTGGCTGGCGGACACCCGGACCTCCTACGACACCGTCGCGGAGAGCTACTCCGACTTCGTGCGGGACGCGCTGGCCGGCCTGCCGTACCTGCGCGCCGGCCTGGCACTGTTCGCCGACCTGGTCGGCGGCGACGGGCCGGTCGTGGACGTCGGGTGCGGGCCGGGGCACGTCACCGCGCACCTGCGCGGCCTGGGCGTCGACGTCTTCGGCGTCGACCTGTCCCCGGCGATGATCGACCTCGCCCGGCGTGAGCACCCCGGCATCCGCTTCGAGGTCGGCTCCATGACGGACCTGGACCTGCCGGACGCCTCGGTCGCCGGGCTGCTCGCGTTCTGGTCGCTGATCCACGTCCCGGACGGCGAGGTCCCCAAGGTGTTCGACGGCTTCCGCCGGGTGCTGCGCCCCGGCGCCCCGCTGCTGATCGGCTTCCACGTCGGCGACGGGTCGCGGCTCAAGACGCAGGGGTACGGCGGGCACCCGATGCGGGTCCACGTGCACCGCCGCCGGCCCGACCGGGTCGCGGGCTGGCTGCGCGACGCGGGGCTCACCGTCGAGGCGGAGCTGGTGCTCGACCGTGACCAGGAAGTGCCCGGAGCGATCCTCTTCGCGCGCCGTCCCGCGTGATTCTTTCCCGGATGCGGTTTCCCGCGCGCCGGGTGAGGTAATCCGGTGGGTGTGGAGACGTCCTGATGGGTGACGGGTACGAGTTCGTCGTCGTGGCCAACCGGCTGCCCGTCGACCGTACGACCGACGACGACGGCGAGCAGCACTGGACCCGCAGCCCCGGCGGGCTGGTCAGCGCCCTCGAACCGATCGTGCGCAGCTCCGGCGGGGCGTGGGTCGGCTGGACCGGCGCCCCCGACGACGACACCGGGCCGGAGGAGGTCGACGGGATCCAGCTGCGGCCCGTGCCGCTGAGCGCCGAGGACGTCGACCGGTATTACGAGGGCCAGTCCAACTCGACCGTCTGGCCGCTGTTCCACGACCTCGTCGAGCCACCGGTGCACCGGCGGGAGTGGCGGCAGGCATACGACTCGGTGAACCGCCGCTTCGCCGAGGCGACCGCCGAGGTCGCCGCCGACGGTGCCACCGTGTGGGTCCACGACTACCAGCTGTTGCTGGTGCCGGCGATGCTGCGCGCGCTGCGGCCGGACCTGCGCATCGGCTTCTTCCTGCACATCCCGTTTCCGCCGGTGGAGCTGTTCATGCAGCTGCCCCGGCGGGCCGAGCTGCTGCGCGGGCTGCTCGGCGCCGACCTGGTCGGCTTCCAGCGGCCCCTCGCGGCGCAGAACTTCCTGCAGCTCACCGCCCGGCTGCTCGGCCTGGAACCGGACGACGACCGGGTCGTGCACGACGGCCGCACCGTCGTCGCGAGCGCCTTCCCGATCTCGATCGACGTGGCCGAGATCGACCGCCTCGCCGCCGACCCCGCCGTGCGGCGGGAGGCGGACCGGCTGCAGGCCGAGCTCGGCGGCGCCCGGCGGCTGCTGCTCGGCGTCGACCGCCTCGACTACACCAAGGGCATCGAGCAGCGCGTCGAGGCGTTCGGGGAGCTGCTCGCCGAGGGCGTCGTGTCCAACGACGAGGTCGTCCTCGTGCAGGTCGCCACCCCCAGCCGGATGCGGGTCGCGCAGTACCAGCAGTTGCGGGAACGGGTCGAACGCGAGGTCGGCCGGATCAACGGCGAGTTCGGCGCCGTGGGCAAGGTCCCCGTGCACTACCTGTTCCAGTCGCGCTCGCCCGATGAGCTGGTCGCGCTGTACCTGGCGACCGACGTCATGCTCGTCACCCCGCTGCGCGACGGCATGAACCTGGTGGCCAAGGAGTTCGTCGCGGCCCGCCGGGACGAGCTCGGCGCGCTGGTGCTCAGCGAGTTCACCGGCGCCGCCGCCGAGCTCGACGACGCGTTCCTGGTCAACCCGCACGACGTCGAGGACCTCAAGCGCGCGATCGTCGCCGCCCTCGAGGAGCCGCCGGACGACCGGACGGTGCGGATGCGGCGGATGCGCGCCCGCGTCCAGGCCCACGACGTGGACCGCTGGGCCCGGGAGTTCCTGGAAGCGCTTGCCGGCGGTCAGTGACCCTGGGGGACCCGGTCAGGTTCGCGGTGGCGCAGCTCGCCGGACAGGTCGCTCAGCGTCGCGTTGGCCCACCGGACGGCGGCCAGGTACAGCGACGCGAGGACCGCCGGGTCGTCCGTGGCCGGCGCCGGTAGCGGCGTGTGCGGGTCCGGCACGACGCTCGGCGCCGTGTACGCGCGCACGGCCGTGAGCACCTGGCCGAGCGGGCCGCTGCCGGTGACCAGCGCGTCGGTGAGCGCCTTGTCCAGCGGTACGCCGTTGAGGATCCGCTCGGTGCTCTCGCCGAACAGGTCGGCGACGGCGGACAGCAGCCCGCCGATGTAGGCCGGCTCGCCGGGCAGCCCGGCGGACTCGGCCAGCAGCTGGCAGCACCGGGCCCGGATCAGCAGCTGGCTGAGCTGCTCCGGGTCGGCCTCGGTGATGTCCGCGACCAGCATGAGCGTCACCCACTGGCGCAGCCGGGCCAGGCCGAGCGCCACGACCGCGTCGCGGATCGAGGACACGGTCCGGTTGAGGCCGAACGACGCCGCGTTCGTGGCCCGCAGCAGCCGCAGGCTCAGCCCTGCGTCCTGGCCGACGAGGTCGATGAGCTCGTCGATGTCGACGTCGTCGGCGCTGAGCGCGGCCATGATCCGCAGGCGGGTGAGGCGCGACGGGGCCAGCGCGACGGTCGAGCTGACGTGCGGGCGGCCCAGGACGTGCCCCTGGAAGAACTCGAAGCCCAGCGACATCGCCAGGTCGAGCGCCTCCGGCGTCTCCAGGCGCTCGGCGATGAGCTGCAGGTGGCTGTGCAGCCGGCAGTTGACGACGGTCGCGCGGATGGTGGCCTCGTCCGCGTCCAGCATGTCGATCTTCACGTAGGTGGCGACGTCGAGCAGCTTCTCGTGGCTGGAGCCGAACACGAAGTCGTCGAGGGCGATGGTGAAGCCCTGCTCGTGCAGCGCGGTGACGCCGGCCAGGACCTCCTCGTCCACG
Source organism: Dactylosporangium sp. NPDC049525 (assembly GCF_040676755.1). Taxonomy (NCBI): domain Bacteria; kingdom Bacillati; phylum Actinomycetota; class Actinomycetes; order Micromonosporales; family Micromonosporaceae; genus Dactylosporangium; species Dactylosporangium sp. NPDC049525. The sequence goes on from NZ_JBFAPO010000008.1 coordinate 197,486, forward strand.
TCGGTCGTCTCCAGCACCTCCAGCACCGCCTGGCTGCAGTCGAACGGCAGCGGCAGGTGCCCGATGAGGAAGTCCCGGGTCAGGTTGATGAAGCAGACGCGCCCGGCGGAGACCTCGTCCAGCCCGAACTCGGTGAACGCCGCGACCAGCACGCGGGCAGTGGCGTGCGCGTCGCGGCGGGAGGCGCTCGAGGCGGTCGCTCCGGCCCGGAACAACAGCTCGTGCGCGACCACTGCCCCGTCGCGGTCGTAGATCGGCTGCCGCCCGACGTGGACCACGTGATCGCCGTCAGGCCCACCCGTTTCCTGGCTCACCTCGTCATGATCGCCCGAAAATCCACCGATTACCGCAAAACGGAGGAATACGGACCGACTGGACGGCTCATCCGGTACGCCACACCCGCTCGCCGTCGACCAGCTCGGCCGTCACGGTGAGCCCGGCCCGCGCCGCGACCCCGGCCGAGGCGTGATGGTCGGGGTGGATGCAGGCGGTGACGACCGGCACCCCCTGCTCGCGCAGCCAGCGGACGAGGCCCGTCGCGGCCTCCCCGGCGTAGCCCCGCCCCTGCCACGGCACGCCGACGATCCAGGCGATCTCGGCGGTCCAGCCGCCGTCGAGGCGGGTCAGGGTCGCCTGCACCGTGCCGATCGCCTCCCCGTCCGGCTGGCGGCGCACGATCCAGTTCAGCCAGCACTCGTCGGGGTCGCCCGATCCGGCCTCGAGCCGGTCGTACCGGCGGCGCAGCTCGACGAGGCCGAGCGGGACGCCGCCGGTGAACTCGTGCAGGGCCTCGTCGCGCAGGACGCCGGCCATCGCGTCGGCGTCGGCGCCGCGCAGCGGCGTCAGCAACAGTCGCCCGGTGGTGATCGTCGCCGGGTCCACGCCGCACCTCGTCACATCGTTGGGGGCCCGCTCCGTCAGACACACGGTAGCGGGCCCCCTCGTCTTGTCAGCAGTACAGGTTGCCGCCCGCGGGAACGCCCAGCAGCCCGGTGAACTGGTTGTAGCTGTTCACGCGGCTCTGCACCTGGGCAGGGTTGGCGCCGTTGCACTCGATGCTGTTGATCGCGCGGATCGTGACGCCGAAGCCCTGGCTGCTCACCATCGCGTTGTGCGAGGTGGTGCCGGCGCCGCCGGTGCCGGTCATCCAGTACCACAGGCCGGTCTGCCAGGAGATCGACGAGTTGGTCGCCACGAGGTTGGGGTTGTTGAGCAGGTTGACGCCGAGCGCGTCGCCCGCGGCCTTGTAGTTGAAGTTCCAGCTCAGCTGGATCGGACCGCGGCCGTAGTACGCGGCCTGGCCGGCGGGGCAGCCGTAGGACTGGCTGGTGTCACAGTAGTGCGGGTAGTTGGCGGTGTTGATCTCGTTGATGTACACCAGCCCGCCGGTCTCGTGGCTGACGTTGGCCAGGAACGCGGCGGCCTCCTGGCGTTTGACGGTGTCGCTGCCGGTGGTGGCGAACGAGGGGTACTTCTTCATGGCGTCGGTCAGCCCGGCGTAGGTGTAGAACGAGTTCCGGTTCGGGAACATCTGGTTGAACTGCGCCTCGCTGACCACGAAGCCGCTCCCGCCGCCGCCGCCACCGCCGGTGCTACCGCCCGGGACCGTCCACTTCTGGTTGGCGCCGCCGCCGCAGGTCCAGATCTGCAGCGCCGTGCCGTCGGCCGAGCTCACGCCGGTGGCGTCCAGGCACTTGTTGGCCTGAGGGTTGACGATGTCGCGGGCGGCGTTGGCCACCCACTGCTGGGCGCCGCTGCCGTTGCAGTCCCAGAGCTGGACCTTGGCCCCGTCGGCCGTCGAGCCGGCGGAGACGTCGAGGCACTTGCCGAGGGCCCGGATCGTGCCGTCGGTGCCCACGGTCCAGTTCTGCGCGGCAGTGCCGTTGCACGTCCACAGCTGGACCTTGGTGCCGTTCGCGCTGTTGGCGCCGGCGACGTCGACGCACTTGCCGCCGTAGCCGGTGATCGTGCCGGTGCCCGCCGCGGCGGCGGAGCCCGGGATGAGGACAAAGGTGCCGACGACGACGGCGACCGCCGCGACGAGCACCCGGCGCAGGCGCGCCGATCGTGATCTGTCCATGATGGAGCTCCTGGGGTGAGGGAGAGGCGGGACATGGACCCTGGTCTCTGTGTGACTTGTTTCATATCGCAAAAAAAGCAAACTGTAAAGAGTCTTTCCTTTAAGCCCGCGAGGTGCCGACGATGCCTGCTCATGCCGCCGGGGTGACGCCCGGGCACACCGCGGGATGATGCGCTGGCGGCATGAGCAATGCGGAGCGGGAGCGGGTCGAGTCGTTCGGGCGGCCCGAGGACGGGCTGCTCGACGCCAGCCCGTGGTACCGGTGGGGCCCCTACCTCAGTGAGCGGGCCTGGGGCACGGTGCGGGAGGACTACAGCGGCGACGGCACGGCGTGGGAGGCGTTCCCACACGACCACGCGCGGTCCCGGGCGTACCGGTGGAGCGAGGACGGCCTGGCCGGCATCAGCGACGCCGAGCAGCGGCTGTGCTTCGGGCTCGGCCTGTGGAACGGCCGGGACCCGATTCTCAAGGAGCGCATCTTCGGGCTGACCGGCAATGAGGGCAACCACGGCGAGGACGCCAAGGAGTACTGGTGGTACCTCGACGCGCTGCCCAGCCACGCCTGGCTGCGCTGGCGGTACCACTACCCGCAGCGGGCGTTCCCGTATGAGCAGCTGGCGAGCGAGAACCGCCGCCGGTCGCGGGAGGAGCCGGAGTTCGAGCTGCTGGACACCGGCGTGTTCGACGAGGACCGGTACTGGATCGTCGAGGCCGACTACGCCAAGGCGGACCCGGACGACATGCGCATCCGGATCCGCATCACCAACCCCGGACCGGACGCGGAGACCCTGCACGTGCTGCCGACCGTCTGGTTCCGCAACACGTGGTCCTGGTCCCCGTCCGATGACGGCGGCGCTGCCCGCCCCCGCCTGGCCGCCGCCGGCGACGCCGTGATCGGCATCGAGCACGAGGGCCTCGGGCCGATGGTCCTGCAGGCCGCCGCCGGCCCGGACGGCACGATGCCGCGGCAGGTGTACTGCGAGAACGAGACCAACGCGCAGCGGCTCTACGGCGTCCCGTCCGGCACGCCGTTTCCGAAGGACGGCATCAATGACCACGTGGTGCACGGCGCCGACACCGTCAACCCGGCGCAGGAGGGCACGAAGGCCGCGTTCTGGTATCAGGTGACGGTCCAGCCCGGCGAGACGGTCGCGCTGTCACTGCGGCTGGCGCCTTCCACGAACCGGGCCGCCTTCGGACCCGGGTTCGACAAGGTGCTGAAGCAGCGGCGTACCGAGGCCGACGCCTTCTACGCGGACCTGACGCCACCCGGGACCAGCGACGAGGACGCCATGATCATGCGGCAGGGCTTCGCCGGCATGATCTGGGGCAAGCAGTTCTACAACTACGACGTCGCCAAGTGGCTCAACGGCGACCCGGGGCAGCCGCCGCCCCCGCCCGGCCGGCAGCAGGGGCGCAACGCCGGCTGGCGGCACCTGGACGCCTCCGACATCATGTCGATGCCGGACCCGTGGGAATACCCGTGGTTCGCCGCGTGGGACTCCGCCTTCCACGCCGTCGCCCTCGCCCACCTCGACCCGGCGTTCGCGAAGTATCAGCTGGTCCTGCTGTGCCGCGAATGGTTCCAGCATCCCAACGGCGCCATACCCGCCTACGAGTGGGCGTTCGAGGACCTCAACCCGCCGGTGCAGGCGTGGGCCGCCCTGCAGGTGTACGAGATCGACGGACGGCGCGACCTGCAGTTCCTCACCCGGGTCTTCTCGAAGCTGGTGCTGAACTTCACCTGGTGGGTCAACCGAGAGGACGCCGCCGGAAGGAACCTGTTCGAGGGCGGCTTCCTCGGCCTGGACAACATCGGCCCGATCGACCGGTCCCATCTGCCGCCGGGGTACCGGCTGGAGCAGTCCGACGCGACGGCCTGGATGGCGTTCTACTGCCTGAACCTCCTCGAGATGGCGCGGGAACTGGCGAAGCACAACCCGGCGCTGGACGACCTGGTCGTGAAGTTCCTGGAGCACTTCGCGCTGATCTCTGAGGCGATGCGCACCAACGACCTGTGGGACGAGCAGGACGGCTTCTACTACGACATGCTGCGCGCCCCCGACGGCTCCAGCACGCCGCTGCGGGTGCGGTCGATGGTCGGCGTCATCCCGCTGTTCGCCACGAAGGCGCTGCGGCAGGAGGACTTCACGCGGGTCCGCCGGCTGTCCAAGGGCTTCGCCGACATGCCGTCGCACCAGGTGCTCAGCGACGAGGACGGCGACACCGGCCTCATCGCCGTCGGGGTGGCCGCGCACGGCCGGGCCCGCCGCATCCTGCCGCACCTGTTCGACGAGGAAAGCTTCCTGTCCCCGTTCGGGCTGCGCGCCCTGTCCCGGTGGCACGCCACGCATCCGTTCAGCGTGGAGCTGCCCGGCTGGACCGCCAGCGTCAGCTACGAACCCGCCGAATCCACCACGGGCATGTTCGGCGGCAACTCCAACTGGCGCGGTCCACTGTGGATCCCGTTGAACTACCTCGTGATGCGGACGCTGGAGGACTACCAGGCGAACCTCGGCGACTCGGTGAAGATCGAATACCCGACGGGCTCCGGGCGGCAGTGCACGGCCGGGGAGATCGCCGAGGACCTGCGGCAGCGGATGCTCTCGCTGTACCGGCGTGGCCCCGACGGCCGGCGGCCGGCCTTCGGCTGGGTCGACCGCATGCAACACGACCCGAACTGGCGCGACAACCTGCTGTTCTACGAGTACTTCCACGCCGACAACGGCGCGGGCCTCGGCGCCATGCACCAGACCGGCTGGACCGGGCTCCTCGCGGAGATGGTCGCCCGCCCGACGGGGGTTGCCAAGTGATCACGTTCGGCCGCCAGGTGTGCGGCGACCTCGCCCAGTCCTCCACCCGCGAATGGCTGGTGACCGACGGCCTCGGCGGCTACGCCATGGGCACCGTCGCCGGCCTGCGCACCCGCCGCTACCACGGCCTGCTCGCGGTCGCGACGCCCGGCGCGAGCTCCCGGATGCTCGGCCTCGCCGCCCTCGACCCCATCGTGCGGGCCGGCGACCGGGTGTTCCGGCTCGCCACCGACGAATGGGCCAGCGGCACCGTCGACCCCGCCGGATACGTGCACCTCGCGGAGTTCCGCCTCGAGGACGGCGTACCGTGCTGGCGCTGGGACCTCGGCGACGTGGTCGTGCAGCGGGAGGTCGCGATGGCGCACGGCCGTCCCGCGGTCGGCGTCGTGTTCCGCGTCCTGCGCGCCCCGCGACCGATCACCCTCGAGCTGACCCCGCTGTGCACCTGGCGCGACGTGCACGGCGAACGCCACGGCGAAGGCGAGCCGTGGGTGACCCCGGTCGCCGAAGGCTTCGAGTTCGACGGCGCCTACCGGGTGACCGGCCCGAACTGGCAGCCCGGCGGCGAGTGGTTCCGCGGCGTCCACGCCCGCGAGGAGGCCGCCCGGGGGCTGAACCCGGACGAGGACCTGTGGGCCGCCGGCTGGTTCACCGCCTCGTTGTCACCCGGCGACACCGCGTCGGTGACGGCCGCCGCGGCTCCCTTCGGCGGCGTGCTGCCCGCCGGGCCCGATCTCGTCGCCGCCGCCCGCGACCGCGCCCGCTCGCTCGGCCGGACCTCCGGCGCGACCGACGACGCCGGCCGGCAGCTCGCGATCGCCGCCGACCAGTTCGTCATCGACACCCCGACCGGCCCGTCGGCCGTCGCCGGCTACCCGTGGTTCGGCGAGTGGTCGCGCGACCTGATGACGTCCTTCGAGGGCCTGCTGCTGACCACCAACCGGCCCGACGACGCCCGCCGGGTCCTGCTGCGCGCCGGGGCGACGGTGTCGGAGGGGATGCTGGCCAACACCGCCGACACCGGCACCCTGGAGTACAACACCGCGGACGCGGCGCTGTGGTTCCTGCACGCGATCGACCGGTACTGCGCCGCGACCGGCGACCTGGACACCGTCGCCGCGCTCGCCGACAGCATGCATGCGGTGCTGGAGCACCATCAGCGCGGCACCCGCTACGGCATCGCCGCCGACCCGGCGGATGGCCTGCTCACCCAGGGCAAGCCGGGATTCGCCCTCACCTGGATGGACGCGCGCGTCGGCGGCGACCCGGTCACCGAACGCCAGGGCAAGGCGGTCGAGATCAACGCCCTGTGGATCTCCGGCCTCGCCACCACGGCCGCCCTGTTCGACCGCATCGGCCGCCGCCACGACTGGGCCGCGGCCGCGTCCAGGGCCGCCACGTCGTTCGCACACCGCTTCCCCCGCCCGGACGGCTACGGTCTCTTCGACGTCGTCGACGGCCCGGGCGGCGACGACCCGACCGTGCGCCCGAACCAGCTCCTCGCGGCCGCACTGCCCCATGTCCCGGCCGATGATCCACGGATCGTGGAGGTGTGCCGCACCACGCTGCTCACCTCGCTCGGCCCGCGCTCGCTCGCGCCGGGTTCACCCGGGTTCCAGGGCCACCACCAGGGCGGCCCGGCCGACCGCGACCGCGCCTACCACCAGGGCACCGTCTGGCCGTGGCTGATCGGCCCGTTCGTCGACGCGGCCCAGCGGGTCGGCGCCGACGTCGGCGGCGTCCTGGACGGCCTGGAGCTGCACCTGGGGGAGTGGGGCCTGGGCTCGGTGTCGGAAACCATGGACGGCGACGCCCCGCACACCGCCACCGGCTGCCCCTTCCAGGCCTGGTCGGTCGCGGAGGTGATCCGCGCCCGCGCCGCGGTTGGGTGAGTCAGGGTCGGTTGTGGATGAACCAGGCCTCGCTCTCGGGCACGGCGACGGCCAGCTCCCACTGCTGGATATCGAAGCTGGGTCCGAGGGCGAGGATCTGCCGGGCGGCGGCCCACGCGTCGTCGCCCGGTGCCGGCGGCCGGTGGACCTCGAACTGCAGCATCGTGCGCCAGCCGGCCACCAGCCGCGCGTCCCAGCGCCGCCGCCACTGCCACAGGGCGGCGGCGAGCTCGTACTCCTCGCCCAGCGTGCCGTAGAACCCGATCCACGGCGGGGCGAGCCAGGGGAACGCGGTCGGCAGCAGCATCAGCCACACCTCGCGCGGGGTGAACCAATGGCCCGGGCGCACCACGTGGCTGACCGTTCCCAGGACCCGTGCGGCGAGCGCAGGATCGGACAGTACGTGGTCGTACGCCCGCCGCAGCAGCTCCTGCCGGCCGACGGGCAGCGCCACCCGCGGGAGCACCTCCGCCGTGACGTCGATGCCGTACCGGCCGCTGGTGAAATACTCCAGCGGCACCTGATCGTCCTCGGCCGCGTCGCCGTCGTCCTCTTCCTGGAAGTATGGCCATGGGTCGAACGTGCGGGCCGCCCGGTCGAGCTCCGCCAGGTCGACATCGACCGAGTGCTCGAACGGATCGTCCGCCACCAACACCGGCCACCGCCCCGTGACGGGGAGCACCGCATGCGCGGCCCGCCATGCGTCGTGCAACGTGTCCGGCGCGATTCCCGGCACCACGAGCGCACCGCCGGGACCGTCCCGGACAGGTAGCCCCGCCAGCGACGTCCCCTGCAGCGCGGCAGTCACCTCGGGTAACCCCACCACCATGATCCAATTGTCCCCCGGCCGCATGCCACCGTCAGCAGAATCGCCCCTACTTGCCGTGCCCGGCCACGGCCGGGTGTTCGGGGAGGTTCGCCCGCAGTGGTGCCTTCGCCGCCCTGCCGACAGTGCTTGCTTGACGGTGGGTTGTCGAATTTCGCCGAGTGCCGTTCGTCATCAGGGTGGGGCCCGTCCGGGTCCGCGTCGAGAGCGGGTGGCCTGTATGACCGTCAACGAGCAGTCAAGCGTCGATCAGCCCGTCGTGTCCGGGACGCCGGGGCGGTGGGCCGTGACCGCGGTGTTCTTCCTCAACGGGCTCACGCTGTCGACCTACATCGTGCGGGCGCCCTCGTTCAAGGACGCCTACCAGCTCACCGACGGACAGTTCGGGCTGACCGGCCTGCTGTTCGCGCTGGCCGCGCTGGCCTGCATGCAGGGCGTCGGTCCGCTGACGGCCAGGGTGGGGACCCGCGCGGTGCTGCGCGTGGCTCTTGCGGTCATGCCGCTGCTGCTGGCCGGCATCGCCGTCGCGCCCGGCCCATGGTGGTTCACCGCCCTGGCGCCCGTGCTCGGCGCGGTCCACGGCACCACCGACGCGGCGATGAACACCAGTGCGGTCGCCGTCGAACGCCGGGCCGGGCGTCCGGTCCTCAACGGCTGCCACGCGGCCTGGAGCATCAGCGCGGTCGCCGCCTCGCTGTCCACCGCCGCCCTGACCCACACCGAGGTCTCGCTCGCCGCTCACCTCGTCACCGCCGGCGCCCTGCTGCTGGCCGCCGGCCTCGTGCTCGGTCCCCGGCTGCCGGAAACCGGCCGCGTCGAGGCCGGGGCCGGCGACACCACCGGGCAGGACGGCGCAGCGGGTTTCCGGACCGGCTGGAGCGGCGCCCTGCTCATGCTGGGCCTGACCGCCACCGCACTCATGATCTGCGAGGGTGCGGCGCTCGGCTGGGGCGGCGTCTTCCTGCACGAGGAGCGGCACGCGACCCTCAGCATGGCCGCGGCCGCGATCACCGCCTACACCGGCGGCCAGACCCTGGGCCGGCTCGCCGGCGACCGGCTCACCAGCCGCTGGGGCGGTGACACGCTGTTCCGCCTGGGGGCCGCGATCGCGACCGGCGGCCTCGCCGCCGCCGTGCTGACGCCGCATCCCGCCGCGGCGGTGGCCGGCTTCGCGCTTGCCGGGCTGGGCTCCTCGGTGCTGATACCGCTGACCTTCAGCGCGGTCGGCCGGCTGCCGGGCACCCCCACGGCGACCCTGGTGTCGCGGCTGACCACGTTCACCTACACCGGGATCCTGCTCGGTCCGGCCCTCATCGGCTGGGCCGCCGACCGGATCGGCCTCGCCGTCACCATGGCCGCGCTGATACCACTGCCGCTCATCGTTGCCCTGTTCCCCCGGCCGGGGCTCAGGCGTGATACGCCGGGAGCGTGATGGCGCCGGCGGCGCGGTGGGCCATCTTCGCCGGCAGGTCCCGCAGCCACGGCAGGTAGGGCATCATCCGCATGTTCAGCCGCATGAGCCCGGCGGCGAAGCGACTGCCGGGCACCATGAACCTGACCGAGTCGGCGAGCTTCTGGCAACCCTCCACATGGGACCGCATGGTGCGCTCGTACCGGGCGAACGCCGCGGCGTGGTCGCCGCCCGCGGTGGCGAGCTCCGCCACCGCGGCCTGATGCTCACCCAGCCGCAGCTCCGCCTCGACACGGTCGTCGACGCAGGTCAGCCGCCGCTCCTCCAGCCGGCTCGCCAGTGCCCGTGCGGAGGGGCATGCCCGGCGTCGAACGACGGGCGTTTGCCATACAGCTCCTCCACCAGGCTGTCGACGCCGGCGGCCTCGCCCTCGCGGGCGAGCAGGAGCACCAGCAGCGTGCGCAGCGCCGGCCCGCCGATGATGACCTCACGGCCGTCGGCGCGCCATGCCCGCGTCGTGCCCAGGATGCCGAACCGCACCCGTTCATTGTGCCGTGCGCCGCGCCGGGAGAGGCACAGAGTGCCATCGACCAGGACGTTGATAAACGGTAATCGATGAACCATTGCGGGCTGAGGGCGAGTCTGTTTAACTGGTCGGCACCTCGGTGAGAGAGCGCTCTCTGGAGTGATCACCCGAGGTGGAAGGAGACAAACCGACCCCGCCCCAGGTCCGGTCGCCGCCGCTAACGGTGCCCGGGCCGCCCCGTAACACCCACGGCACCACGCGGCCTTCGGCGAGGCGTGCGCGGTGCGGGTGTGTGCTGCACACATCCGCGTGGCATCGACGCCAGCAAGACATCGACATATCAACCGCCGGAGCGCGGTGGCACTGCCGTGCGCGCTTCGCCGGACCGCTCGCGAGGACCGCTTGCGAGCGACCGCGGTCAGAGATCGGACGTGATCGGCGCACGTCGTTCGCTGCTCCTGCGGAACCGCATAACTGCGTACACCGCGTAAGAGAGGTGCAACCGATCATGTTCCGCAGAGTGCTGCTCTGCGTCGCCATCGTGCTGGCCGGGGCAGGCTTCAACATCGCCCCGGCATTCGCGGCCGACTTCTCGGTGCTGATCTTCAGCAAGACCGCGGGGTTCCGGCATGACGCGATCCCGGCAGGGATCACCGCGATCCAGCAACTGGGCACGCAGAACAACTTCACGGTCGAAGCGACCGAGGACGCCGCGCAGTTCACCGACGCGAACCTCGCCAGGTTCAAGGCGGTCATCTGGCTGTCCACGACCGCCGACGTGCTCGACGCGAACCAGCAGGCCGCGTTCGAGCGCTACATCCGGGCGGGTGGCGGCTACGTCGGCGTCCACGCCGCCGCCGACACCGAATACGACTGGCCCTGGTACGGCAACCTCGTCGGCGCCTATTTCTCCAGCCACCCGGCGATCCAGCCGGTCACGGTCCGCATCGAGGACACCGCGCACCCGTCCAACGCGGGCATCCCGGCGAACTGGAACCGCACCGACGAGCTGTACAACTACCGCACCAACCCGCGCTCGCAGGTGCACGTCCTCGCGAACCTCAACGAGGCCACGTACACCGGCGGCACCATGAACGGCGACCACCCCATCTCGTGGTGCCGGGCGTATGACGGCGGGCGCTCCTGGTACACCGGCCTCGGCCACACCCAGGAGAGCTACACCGAGGCGAACTTCCGCACCCACCTGCTCGGCGGCATCAAGTACGCCGCGCAGAACATCGGCAACTGCTCGGTGGCCGCCGCCGGCACGTTCAGCCAGGTGAACCTGGCCAAGGGCGTGGCGGAGACCGGTGAGCCGATGGGTCTCACCGTGCTGCCCAACCGGGGTGTGCTGCACACCGCGCGGGACGGCGTCATCCGCTACACCGACGTCAACGGCAACACGAAGATCGCCATGACGCTGCAGGTCTACAGCCACGACGAGGAGGGTCTGCAGAGCATCAAGGCCGACCCGAACTTCGCCACCAACCACTGGGTGTACGTCTACTACGCGCCACCGCTGAGCACTCCGGGCGGCGACGCACCGGCCACGGGCACGGCGGCGCAGTTCGCCCCGTTCAACGGCTCCAACAAGCTGGCCCGTTTCACCGTGCGGGACGACAACACGATCGACCCGGCCTCGCAGGTGACGATCCTCGACGTGCCGACCAGCCGCGGGCTGTGCTGCCACGTCGGCGGTGACATCGACTTCGACGCCGCCGGCAACCTGTACCTGTCCACCGGTGACGACACCAACCCGTTCGACTCGGGCGGTTACGCGCCGCTGGACGAGCGGGCCGACCACAACCCTGCCTACGACGCGCAGCGCACCGCGGGCAACAGCAACGACCTGCGCGGCAAGGTGCTGCGCATCAAACCGGGCGCGACCGGCGGCTACACCATCCCGGCCGGCAACATGTTCGCGCCGGGCACCGCGAAGACGAAGCCTGAGATCTACGCGATGGGCTTCCGCAACCCGTTCCGGATGAGCGTCGACAAGGCCACCGGCGTCGTGTACCTCGGCGACTACGGACCCGACGCGGGCTCCGCCGACCCGAACCGGGGCCCCGCCGGCACGGTCTCGTTCGAGCGGATCACGGCGCCGGGCAACTTCGGCTGGCCGTACTGCTCCAACTACAACACCCCCTACAACGAGTACGTGTTCCCGACCGGCCCGTCGCTCGGCACGTACAACTGCGCCGGGGGCCCGACGAACAACTCGCCGAACAACACCGGCATCACCAACCTGCCGCCGTCGCAGGCCGCATGGCTGCCCTACGGCGGTCAGGGCCCCTGGCGGCCCGAGCTGGGCGGCGGCGGCCCCATGGGCGGCCCGGTCTACAACTTCAACCCGAACCTGGTCTCCGACGTGAAGTTCCCGGCCTCCTACAACGGCCAGGTCTTCCTCGGCGAGTTCACCAGCCGCTGGATCAAGGCGGCCGCCATCAACGCCAACGGCACGGCCGGCGCGATCACCCAGATCCCGTGGACCGGAACCGCCATCATGGACATGGAGTTCGGGCCGGACGGCGCCCTGTACGTGCTCGACTACGGCACGACCTGGTTCGGCGGCGACGCCAACTCGGCCCTCTACCGCATCGAGTACAACAGCGGCGGCAACCGGGCACCGATCGCCCAGGTCACCGCGACCCCGTCGTCCGGCGCGGCACCGCTGGCGGTGCAGTTCAGCTCGGCCGGCAGCAACGACCCCGACGGCGACGCGATCACGTACGCCTGGGACTTCACCAGTAACGGCAGCACCGACTCCACGGCGGCGAACCCGACGTTCACCTACCCGTCGAACGGCGAGTACACCGCGACGCTGACGGTACGCGACACCGGCGGCAAGATAGCGACGGCCAGTACCGTCATCGGGGTCGGCCGGGCGTCGGTCCAGTTGATAACCCCGGCCGACGGATCACTGTTCCAGTTCGGCGACCTGGTGCCGTTCGAGGTGAGGGTCACCGATCCGAACGCCGGCACCATCGACTGCAACCGGGTCGTGGTCAACTACGTCCTCGGCCACGACAGTCACGGTCACCCGATCACCAGCAAGAACGGGTGCACCGGGTCGATCCAGACCACAGTGGACGGTGAGCACGACGCGAACGCGAACATCTTCGGGGTGCTCGCCGCGGTGTACACACCGGTCAGCGGGGTCGCGGTCCAGGATCAGCACGTGCTGCAGCCGCGGACCCGGCAGGCCGAGCACTTCGGCACCATGAACGGCGTCCAGCTGGCCGCGAAGGCCAGCGCGCACGGCGGCAACGCGGTCGGGTTCATCGAGAACAACGACTGGATCTCGTTCACGCCGTACAACCTGGCCGGCGCCACCGGTATCAAGGCGCGGGTCGCCTCGGCCGGCGTCGGTGGCACGATCACCGTGCGGGTCGACTCGCCGACCGGCCCGGTGGCCGGCACGGTGCAGGTCGCCCCGACCGGCGGCTGGGAGACGTGGGTCGACGTCACCGGGACGATCAGCCCACCGACCGGCACGCACCAGCTGTACCTGGTGTTCACCGGCGGCGCGGGTTCCCTGTTCGACATCGACGATTTCACGTTCACCTCAGGCACGACGCAACCGCCGTCGGCGAACCTGGCGTTGAACAAGCCGGTGACGGCCTCCAGCGTCGAGAACGCCGGCACCCCGGCGTCCGCCGCCGTGGACGGCGTGGGCACCACCCGCTGGGCGAGCACGTTCTCGGATCCGCAGTGGATCCGGGTCGACCTCGGCCAGTCCTACGCCATTGACCGGGTCAAGCTGACCTGGGAGGCGGCGTACGGTTCGGCGTACCAGATCCAGACGTCCGCGGACGGTACCAACTGGACGACGGTGCGCACGGTGACCGGCGGGGACGGTGGGGTCGACGACAACACGGGCCTCGCCGCGACCGGCCGCTACCTGCGGATCAACGGCACCGCCCGTGGCACCGCATACGGCTATTCGCTGTGGGAGCTCGAGGTGTACGGCGGTGGCACCACCCAGCCGCCGGCGAGCAACCTGGCGCTCAACAAGCCGGCGACGGCGTCGAGCATCGAGAACGCCGGCACCCCGGCGTCGGCGGCCTTCGACGGTTCGCTGACCACCCGGTGGGCGAGCACGTTCTCGGATCCGCAGTGGATCCGGGTCGACCTCGGCCAGTCCTACGCGATCAACCGGGTCAAGCTGACCTGGGAGGCGGCGTACGGTTCGGCGTACCAAATCCAGACGTCCGCGGACGGTACCAACTGGACGACGGTGCGCACGGTGACCGGCGGCAACGGTGGGGTCGACGACAACACGGCGCTCAACGCGACCGGCCGGTACGTGCGGATCAACGGCACGACCCGCGCCACCGCGTGGGGCTACTCGCTGTTCGAGTTCGAGGTCTACAGCTGAGGTACGGGGCGCGGGGATCGTCGGCGGTCCCCGCGCCCCACTCGTTCATTCGAGCGGCTGCCTCGACAGGGCCGGCGGTTCCTTCCCGGCCAGCAGCCAGCCGCCGACATACGCGATCAGCGGCAGGCCGATCAGGATCGCGGCGAGGTTCAGCACCGGCACGTGCCCCAGCCAGTGCGGGTCGCGGTGGTGCCAGGCCAGCAGCGCCAGGTAGGCACCGGCCACGCCGAGCACCGCGCCGAGCAGCGCGAGCGCCGTGGCGGTCGCGGCGGTCAAGGCCCGCCGGGTGCCGCGCCGGGCCCCGGCCGCGGCCAGGGTGCGCAGATCGCGCGCCGTCTCGGTGCGGATCAGCCCGACGGTCATGGCGAGCACACCGAGGGCGACCGCGATGCCGCCGCCGGTCATGTAATTGGCCAGCCGGACCACGTCCGCGCCGGTCGGACGGGTCTCCACGCTGAGCCCACCGGCCTGCGCCCGCTGCTCCACCAGGTCGATCTGCGCCTGGGTCAGGTTTTTCGGCGCCTCGATCAGCCAGCCGGCCGGGACCGCGGTGAGCTGCAGCGCCTCCAGGACCCGCTGGGTGATCAGGGTGCCCGGCAGCGACGTGTACGCCGGCAGCGCCACGTGCTGCACCTTCGGGTGCCATTGGACGTCCCGGCCGACGGGGATCAGGTCGTAGCCGTCGACGCTGGCCCGTGACGTGACCACGTCCGTGTCCGCGGCGATGCTCGCCGGGTCGATCCCGTAGTGCGTGAGCACCTCCGGCGTGGCCAGGAACAGCTTGATCGCCCCGTTGCTGCTGTAACTGACGCCGGTGCGCCCCCCTTCCGTGATCGGGTGCGGCTGGGCCAGCCACATCGCGGGATAGCCACCGTTTTCGTTCGGCCCTGCCGTGTTCACCAGCGTCTGCAGCGGCAGCACCGACGTGGCGTGCAGCTCGGCGGCGATGGCGTCGGCCCGCTGCCGCGCGCTGTCGACCTGGCCTTGCGTCAGCGTCGGCTGCGGCCCATCCAGCGCGTGCTCGGACAGCCACACGATGGCCTGATCGGAGGGCAGGTTGCCGCCCGTCGGCACCTGCGCCTTGGCGACGGACACCCCGGCGCTGAGGGTGACGACGGCGGCGATGCCCACGGCGAGACTGATCGCGGCGAGGGCGGCGCTCGACCTCGCCCGGTACCGGGCCAGATCGCGCAGTGCCAGCCGGGGCGCCAGGGGAACGAGCCGGGCGAGGCGGCCCGCGACGGCGACGCCCACCGGAGCGAGCAGCAGCAACCCGAAGGCGGTGCCCAGGACACCACCGATGATGTACGGCGGCCTGGTCTGCTTCGCCAGGATCAGCGCGCCGAGCCCGGCGGCCAGCAGCACCGCGCCGAGCGCGGCGAACCGGCGCGCGGGCCGCGGCGGCACCGGGCGCGCCGACAGGGCAGCGACGACGGGCACCCGCGCCGCGCCGCGGGCCGGCCACCACGCCGCGCAGACCGCGGTCACGATCGCCAGCAGCACCGCGCCGAGCAGCGGCAGCCACGGCAGCTGGAAGCGGTCGACGCGGTGCCCGAGCAGCGGCTCAAGCTGCGGCCCGAGCGCGAACCAGCCGGCGATCCCGGCCGCGGCGCCGGCGAGCGCGCCGGCCACGCCGATGACGGCGCCGTTGGCCACCAGGACGAGGCGGATGTGCCGGTGGCTCGCGCCGATCGCGCCGAGCATGCCGAGCGAGCGCAGCCGGCGCTGGGCCATGACGGTGAACCCGGCCACCGCGAGCAGGCCGACGAACATCAGCCCGATCGTGGCGAGGATGAGCACCATGATGCTGCCTGCGGCCTCCTGCTCGTAGCCGCGCACGTTGACGTTCATGCCGTCCGGCCGTTTCGCGGCGGAGAACTGCGACTCCGTCGCCCGGATCAGCACGGTCACGCTGTCCGCCGCGCTGAGCTGGCCCGGGGCGACGAGCGCGAATCGGGATCGCAGGTCGAGTGGGTTCTCGACCAGGCCGACCACGGTGCGGCGCCGGCCGCCCTGGTCCCAGGTGCCGCCCAGCTGCAGGTTGAAGAGCTTCGCCACGCGATCGGTGACCGCGATCTCGTCAGGTCCGGTCGGGTACCGGCCGGCGTCGAGCCGCAGCATCGACTGGCCGTACGGGCCGTTCGGGTCCTGGTCGCGCAGGTCGACCGCGTTCGCGGAGCCCGGCACCGGGATCTTCTGGTGCCGGATCACGTCGATCGTGCCGAACGAGGCGCGCAGCGTGGCGATGTCGGCGTCCACCTTCGCGCCCGTGCTGCTGCCCAGCATCGCCAGGTAGTTTGCGGTGCCGAACGTCGAGGCCTGCCCGCCCGCGGTGTTGGCGGCCGCGCCGAGCCCGACCGTGGTGGCCGCGATCGCGACCAGCAGCAGCGCCAGCACCAGCGACTGCTGGCGCCACTCCCGGCGGAACAGCCGCCACGCCCACCGCACCACGGCCCGCCGGGCGGGCATGCCACCGTGCCCCTTCCCGAGGACCAGCGGCCGGTCCTCCACGGCGACGCTCATCGCGCCGGCTCCTCGGCGAGCAGCGAGTCAGGTCCGGGGCGGGGCGAGGTCCGGTCGACCACGCGGCCGTCGCGGATGAACAGCACCCGGTCGGCCCACGACGCGAGCTGCGCGTCGTGCGTGACCACCACCGCGGCCATCCCGCGCTTGCACGCGGCCAGGATCAGCCGCATCACCGCTTCACCGTTGGTCGAGTCGAGGGCGCCGGTCGGCTCGTCGGCGAGCAGCAGCCGGTGATCCCCGACGATGGCCCGGGCGATCGCCACCCGCTGCCGCTCGCCGCCGGAGAGCTGGTCGGGGAAGCGGGTCGCACGGTCGGACAGTCCCAGCTCCTCCAGGGCGCGCATCCCCGCGACGCGCGCCTTGCCGGCCTTCGTCCCGTCCAGCTCCAGCGGCAGCGCCACGTTCTCCACCGCGGTCAGCCCCGGCAGCAGGTTGAAGTCCTGGAACACGTAGCCGATCGCGCGCCGGCGCAGCCGGCTCTTGTCGTCGCGCGACATCGACGACAGCGGCTGACCGGCGACGAGCACCTCGCCGCTGGTCGCCGACTCCAGGGCGCCGGCGATGGTGAGCAGCGTGCTCTTGCCCGAGCCGCTGGGCCCCATCACCGCCACCATCTTGCCGGCCTCGACGACGAGGTCCACGTCACGCAGCGCGTGCACCTCGTCGGAGCCGTCCAGGTAGGTCTTCGAGACCCCACGCAGCTCCAGCACCCCGCTCATCGCCGGACCCCCGCCCTGCGCCGGATCTGCGGCGCGACATCTGATGTTCTGACGGGCGGTGGTTCCAGCGCGGCCCGCTTCAATCGCCCGTCGGCCGTGTCCAGCCATTGCACGACGGCGTCCAGCCGGTACAGCTCGGCGTCGACGACCAGCGCGAGGCCGATGTCGAACTCGGCCTCCTCCTCCTTGAGCCGGGTCCACTGCTGCATCAGCTCCACCAGGTAGCGCCGGTGCGTCTGGATCACGTCGTGCACGTCGACGCCGGGCAGCCGCACCGCGACCAGGACCTTGATGACCAGCTCGTCGCGGGGCGGGGAGGCCATGTCGGGCGGCGTGCGCAGCCACCCGGCCAGCTCGTCGGCGCCGTCGACGGTGATCCGGAACCCCTTCTGCGGCCCCGGGTCGGCGTCGTCGTCGGACTCGACGAGGCCATCACGCTCCAGCCGCTGCAGGGTCGTATACACCTGCCCGACGTTGAGCGGCCACACCTCACCGGTGCGCGCCTCGAACTCCTCGCGCAGCTGCAGCCCATACTTCGGACCCTCACTGAGCAGCGCCAACAGCGCATGCCGGATGCTCATGCCGTCACCGAACTCGATATCATGCTCGGTATGATACTGAGTATAGTGGCTGCCGGGCAACCCCCTGACATCCTGTGCCGATGGCCGAGCCGACGGACGAGGAGCTGGCCTGGCTCGACGAGTGGGAGCTGTGGCGGCGACTGAACGACCGGCTGGCATCGCTGCCCCCGGACGCATACCTGCGCTGCTTCGCCCTGTTCATGACGGATACCAGCGGCTGTTCCATCAGGATGACCTGCCCGAGGCGTACCGCCGCATCGTCGACGACATCGTCGGGCTCACCGTGCGGGCGGCGGCCGGCGAGGATGTCCGGGACGCCGCCGTGGTCCTGGACCGCGAATGGTGGCCCGGGCGTGAGGACGACGCCATCCGACAATATGACGGCCCCCTCGACATCAACATGTTCAAGGCGTGCGGTGACGCACTGTGGGAACTGGCCGACGAGGCGCACCGGTACGACTCGGCCGACAGCATCACCGACGGCGCGCTGAACTACGTCGATCCGGGCGACCAGCTCGCCAACATCCGGCTGACGCTGTGGTTCCTCGACCACGTGGAACGCGAGGCCGCCGGGGACCGGTCGCCGCCGCCGACCCTGACGCCGCGCGTGCGGAGCACAGGGCGGCGTGCCTGGGATCGCCGGCCGCTCCCGGAGGGGCCGCTGACGGTCCGCCGCGCCGGACCCGACGAGGTGCCCGCCGTGCTCGACCTCCTCGACGAGAGCGTCGACTGGCTGCGAGACCGGGGCCTGCAGCAGTGGCTGCTGTGGCCGTCCGAGCGGGACACGGTCGCGCTGACGGTCGCCCGCGGCGACGTGTGGCTGGTGCGCACGCCGACGGGTGAGATCGCCGGGACCGTCACCCTCACCACCGGCGCCGACGCCCGCTCCATGGACCTGTCCCGGCTCGCGGTGCGGCGCGCCCTGGCGGGCCGGCACCTCGGCGCGCAGATCCTCGGCTGGGCCCGCCTGCACGCCGGCCTGTGCGGCAGCGCGTCGCTGCACGTCGCCGCCTGGCCGGGCAACCCGCGGCTGCACGAGTACCTGCGCGGGCGGGGCTTTCTGGAGCTCACGACGATGGCCGGCCCGCTGGCCACGTCACGCACCCTGTTCACCCGCCGGACGGACCACGTCGGCGAGGTCGAACCCGGCGACGAGTACGTGCTCACCCGCGAGGGCGACGGTCAGGTCGTCACCGTGCGGCACTCATGAGCGGGGGGCGGGTCGCCCGCACCGCCCACCACGCCAGCAACAGCACCGTGACAACCTCGGCGACGCCGAGCAGCCGCTCCACGCCGCCGAGCGGGATGGCCCGCCACCAGCGCACCCCGGTCCACGACTCGGACACCAGCGCCCACAGGATCGGCGAGAAGCACAGCAGCGACACCAGGCCGCCGAGCGCGACCAGCCGGGCGGGTTGCGTGGCCCGGACACCCCGCAGCCACGGCGTCGCGGCCAGCAATGCGCCCGCGGGCAGGCTGAGGAACGCGACCAGGCTCGCGACGCGGTGGATGTCGCCGCTCATCGACGGGCCGGCCGCCCAGTTGTGCTTCTCGAACCACACCACGCCGACGAGCCCACCCACCCACAGCAGCAGTGCTGCGACCGCCGCGCCGCGGACCAGCCCGGCCCGCAGCAACGCGACCAGCACGGCGAACGACCCGGCGGCCAGCAGCAGCGTCGCCACGTCGAACACCCAGCCGTTGGACAGCAACGCGTACTGGCTGATCGTGCGGCTGCTCCAGTCCAGCCCGGCCGACGGCGGCACCACGTGCAGCACGCCGTACAGGACCACGGACACCGCCACGCACAGCACACCCAGCCTCGCGAACGCCCCGACCGTTCCAGCCCGACTCCTCATCCCGTCCAGCCTGCCACGGCGTCAGTGGCACACCAGCGCGACATTCATCAGCAGGCAGCACGAGCTGACGACGGCCAGTGCGAGTGCACACACCCCGCGGGCGGCGATCTCGACACGGCCGCGGTGCCGGTGGGTGAGCGGCAGCACCTGTTCCATGGCGATCAGGGCCCACCAGCTCAGCAGTACCAGCGGAAACCAGAGATCCCAGTCGGCGTTGGCGAAGGCGCTCGCGTTGCCGTTGGCGCCGTAGTTGGGGCAGTCCTCCTGGCGCATCACGGGGTCGAGGAACACCAGCAGCAGCGCGATCGCCGCGCCGCCGGTGAGGCAGGCCCAGAAGCCGCTGAGCCGTGACCCACGTCCATCGCCATCGATCATCAGGTGAGCGTAGAGACGTGGGGCGGTGAGATTTGCGAAGATCCTGTGGACGTTGTGCACAGTGTTGCGTATCGAAGGGATGGTCGTGGATGTCGCAGTTGCGGGACCGCCTTGGGGAGGCGCTCGACGCCGGGCAGTTGGACGGTCTGCACGCGGTCGTGGCGGTGCGCGGCGGCCGTACCGTGCTGGAGCACTACGGCGAGGGCGAGGACTTCGCCTGGGAGCGGTCGCTGGGTGTCGTGCGGTTCGGCCCGGACACGCTGCACGACGTGCGGTCGGTGACGAAAAGCGTGACCGCGCTGCTGTACGGCATCGCGCTCGGCGACGGTCGCGTTCCCGGACCGCTGGCGCCGCTGCTGCAACAGTTTCCTCAGTACCCGGACCTGGCCGCCGACGCCGACCGGGCCCGGCTCACGGTCGAGCATGCGCTCACGATGTCGCTCGGGCTCGAATGGCGCGAGGACATCCCGTACGACAGCCCCGCCAACGCCGAGATCGCGATGGAGCTGGCCCCGGACCGGTACCGGTACGTGCTGGAACGGCCGGTCGTCGAGGCGCCCGGCATCCGGTGGGGCTACTGCGGCGGCGCCTCGGCGCTGCTCGGGCAGCTCATCGCCGACGGGACGGGCAAGCCCCTCGCCGAGTACGGGCAGGCCGCGCTGTTCGACCCGCTGGGCATCGAGCACGTCGAGTGGATGGCCGGCACCGACGGGGTCGCGTCGGCGGCGTCCGGGTTGCGGCTCGCGCCGCGTGACCTGGCGCGGATCGGCGAGCTGGTGCTCGCCGAGGGGGAGTGGGACGGCCGGCGGGTGGTCCCGGCCGACTGGATCCGCACGATGGTCCAGCCGCGGCTGAAGACCGACTGGGGCGCCGGCTACGGCTACCACTGGTACCTGGAGACGATCGCCGGCCGCCGGGTGGTGATGGCCGCGGGCAACGGCGGCCAGCGGCTCGCCGTCGTGCCGGACCTCGATCTCGCCGTGGCGATCACCGCCGGCAACTACGACGACGCCGAGCAGTGGCGTACCCCCATCGCCGTGCTGGAGAAGGTCGTCCTGGCGTGAGGTCAGGTCCGGCGGCGGGTGAGCCAGACCGCGGCGGCCAGCAGCACGGCGGCCAGCGTCACGAAGAGCCCGGACTCGATCGCCTGGAACGGCCAGAAGCTGCTGTCCGGGTGGTATTCGGTGCGGTGCAGCAGGCCGTGCTCCAGCAGGTACCGGTCGACCGAACCGCCGGAGCCGGCGAGCTGCCGCACGACGGCCACCCGTTCGTGCTCGGGGACCAGCCGGCCGGTCCGGTCGACCCAGCCGTCGGCCACTGTCCAGTCGGTGCCGGGGGTGTCCACGGCGCCCGGCTCGGTGACGCGGACCAGCGGCGGGCGGTAATGCGGCCGGACGTACTCCTCTAGGGTGAGCCGCACGGCGAGGAACCCGGTCAGAGTGGCGGCCATCGCCACGATGGTGTGCCGCAGCAGCGCCCCGGCGAGCACGCCCAGCGCGAACGCGAACAGCGCCGCCGACGTCAGGCTCGGCCCGGCGATGACGAACGAGGTGGCGTTCAGCCGGCCGTGGATGTCGTCGAGCGGCCCCCGCCACCAGGCGAGCAGCGCGGCGACCGTGGCGGTCATCGCCGCCACGGTCACACCGACCAGGGTCAGCTTGGTGACCGTCCAGCGGGTCCGGGAGACGCTCTGGGTGAAGGCGAGCCGCCAGGTGCCCTGCTCGAACTCCCGGGCCAGCAGCGGCGCGCCGACGAAGACGCCGGCGAGGGCGGGCAGGAACGCGGTCCACATCAGCCGGCGTCCCCATTCGGCGTGCCGGTCGGCGAACGCCTGGATCAGCGGCTCGCAGCCCGGCCGGGTGGACGGGTCGGCGACGCAGCCGGCGACGCCGTCGGCCCGGTACTCCGCGTGCATCGCGAAGCCGGTCCACAGCAGCGGTGCCGCGATCAGGACCAGCAGGACGGCGGCGGCGAACAGTTCGGCGCGGTGCTGGCGCCAGGTGACCCACAGCATCGCTCAGCCCTCCAAGGGTCGTTCGAGATAGGCCAGGACGAGGTCCTCCAGGCTCACCGGGTGCGCCTGCCAGCGCGGGTGCGTCGGCGCCGCCGACTGCCGGACGAGCACGTTGCTGTGCCGCCGGCCGTGGGTCACGGCGATGACCCCAGGCAGGCCCGCGGCCGCGTCGCTGCGCGGGCCGGTCAGCAGCTGGTGCTCGGCGAGCAGGTCCTCGATGTCGCCGGTGAGCCGGACCCGCCCGCGGTGCAGCAGCACCAGGTGGTCGCAGAGCCGCTCCAGCTCGGCGACGACGTGTGAGGACAGCAGCACGGTCAGGTCGCGTTCGGCGACGGCCGTGACCAGCATCCGCATCACGTCGCGGCGGGCGAGCGGGTCGAGGCTGGCCACCGGCTCGTCGAGGACCAGCAGCCGGGGCCGTTTCGCCAGCGCGAGGCTCAGCGCGACCTGCGCCTGCTGCCCGCCGGACAGCGCGCCGGTGCGCCGGTCCAGCGGGATGTCGAGCTCGCCGAGGCGGTGCCGGGCCTCGACCAGGTCGAAGCGCGGGTTCATGGCGGCGCCGTAGCGCAGCATGTCGGCGACGGTGAACCCGCGGTACAGCGGGTGGTCCTGCGCGACGAAGCCGACCTGCGCCAGCCCGTCCGGCCGGTCCATCCGCATCGGCCGGCCGAACATCGACACGCTGCCCTCGGTCGGTCGCAGCAGGCCGATCGCCAGCTGCAGCAGCGTGGTCTTGCCGGCGCCGTTGCCGCCGACCAGCCCGATGATCCGCCCGGCAGGCAGATCCAGGGTGCAGTCGCGCAGACCCCAGGCGCGGCGGCCGTACCGCTTGCCGAGGCCGGTCGCGCGCAGCGCGGGTTCGCCGGTCATGCCGCACCGGCGCCGGTCTGCTCGTCCTGCATGCCCAGGGCGACCATGGCCCGGATCTGGTCCTGGTCGAGCCCGGCCTCGCGGGCCGCTGTGAGCCAGCGGCGCAGGTCACGCGACAGCCGGGCATACGTCGCGGGTGGGACCGGGTCGACGGAGCCGACCACGTAGGTCCCCTGCCCGGCCCGGGGCGCGACGAGCCCGGCGTGTTCGAGCTCCCGATAGGCCTTCGCCACCGTGTTGGCGTTGATGACCAGGGCGGCGGCGACGTCCCGCACCGGCGGCAGCTGGTCGCCGTCCTCGAGGTAGCCCAGGAGCAGGGCACTGCGCACCTGCTCGACGAGCTGCAGATACGTCGGTACCCCGGATCTGGCGTCCAACCGGAATGCGAACATCACACCTCCACCACCCCGCGTCCTCGTGTACTAGGACAGTAATACACGGGGCGGCGCCGTTCCGTCCAGCGGCCGGGTTAGCCTGATGGCATGTCGGAGCGGGAAGTACTCGGGTTCAGCGTTGCCGCGGACCGGTTGTGGGCGCTCGTCGGGTCCGGGCAGGACCCCGACGACCTGCTCGGCAAGGAGCCCGGCGCGGTGGCCGACCTCGACTTCCACCTCGCGCACACCTGGCCGGGCATGACCACGGCGCAGCTCGCCGGTGACGTGCTCGCCGGGCGCCTCGACGAGCAGCACGCCGGTGACGTGACCCGTGTGCTGGTCCCGTTGCTGGGCGCTGTCGGGATTCCGGTGTACGACCAGCAGGCGATCTGGCTGCAGGAAACCATGGCGCTCGCGTGGCGGCCGGTGTTCACGGCGCTCGGCCTCACCACGCTCGCGGGCCTGTGGGAGACGTCGAACGTGGCATGGCCGTGGCCGCGGGGCACTCAGCCGAGGTCGACCTGGCCGGTCGTGACGGAGCTGGCGCCGCCCGCGCTCGCCGCGGTCGCCGCCGAGTTCGGCGCGCTGACCGGGTCCGGCGGACCCGAGTGGCAGGCGGCACTGCCGGACGCGGTGTTCGTCGACACCGACGGCGACCCCCTCGATGACATCGACGACGCCCGCGAGGAGCTGGCCGAGCACCTCGACCTGCTGGCCGCCTGGGTCGCGCGGGTCCCGGCCGGCGACTCCCTGATCCTCGTCATGGACGGCGACCAGTAGGGACGCGGCGGCCGAGGTACGCGGCGAGCCGGTCCGTGGCGGTCGCGTCGGCGGGCACAGGTTGTTCGGGGGCGAACGAGCCGCCGGGGGTCCGGGGCAGCGCGCCGTACATCGCCTGGACGGCCGGCAGGGTGGCCGCGGCGACGTCCGGGGCGAGGTCCGTCGACCGGCCGGTCGCGGTCGCCAGGTCCCAGCCGTGCACGAGCATCTCGATGACGACCTGTTCGACCAGCCGCCAGCCGGGCGCGTCGCCGTACCGCTGCCGGAGCATGCCGGGCCGGCCGAACGCGGCCAGGGTCGCCGCGGCGGCCGTGCGGAACGCGGCCACGTGGTCGTCGCCGAGGTGGTCGGCGGCGAAGTCGGCGCGCGGGGCACCCTCGGCGAGGCTGGTCCACAGCAGGTTCTCCCACACCAGGTGGTTCAGCACGGTCCGCACGTCCCACCCGGCGCACGGGGTCGGGTCGCCGAACCGGTCCGGGTGCACGCCGGCGACGAGCCGCTCCACCTCGGCCAGGACGCGGGTACAGCCGTCGAGCAGGCGCGCCGGGTCGGTTGCGTCGTCGTCCAGCATCGCGGCGATGCCGGCGGCGCGGGCGCCCGGGGCGGGGTTCGCGCGCAACGCCGTCATCAGCCACTCCCCGGCGGTCGCCAGGCTCGGGCGGACCGGCCAGCCGTTGATGACGCACAGCAGCTGCCAGTACCGCTCGACGCCGGGATCCGCGGCGACCTCCAGCTGCTCCAGCAGCCGCCGCCGGGCCTGCGCGCCGTCACCGTCGAGGCGCAGGTCGGTGCGGGCCTGGGTCGGGATCCACGCCTCGACGATGCCGGCCACGACCGGGTCCGCGGCCGGCGAGTCCGGCATGATCCCGCCGTCGACGGCCGCCGTGACCCGCTCCACCCACAGGTCGGTGAGGTCCCGGACTGCCGCGAGCTCCCGCTCGTCGTGCTCGCCGGGCGCGTGTTCGGCGGCGTACGCGGCCATCCGCGCGAACCCGGCGCGCAGCTGCGGGGTCCGCACCAGGCCGGCCAGCTCGACCCACGCGTCGAGCTGCTCGGTGCTCGGCTGCTCGGGCAGGTCCGGGGTGGCGGCGAGGAGCCCGTCGCGGTACGCGGGGACGTCGAGGTCGCCGAGCGCCTCCGTCACGAAGTCGTGGATGACGGCGGTGCGTTCGGCGGCGGTCAGGCGGGCCAGGCGGGTCATGTCGGCGAGCTCCTCGGCGGTGGACGTCTTGCGCGAGACCGACCGCAGCACGGCCTGCTGCAGCCGGAGCGTGCGGATCTGCGCCTCGATCGCGTCGGCGTGGACCGCCGCGGCCTCGGCCAGGCTCCGCTCGCGGTCGACGACGCCGCGGATCGCGGCCATGCCCAGCCCGAGGTCGCGCAGCGTCCGCGCCAGTTCGAGGCGGGCGACGGCCCGCGCGTCGTAGCGGCGGTAGCCGGTCGGGGTGCGCTGCGTCGGCGGCACCACCCCGATGTCGGACCAGTGCCGGATCAGCTTCACCGACAGCCCGGTCTGTTTCGCCAGGTCGCCGATGCTCCACAGGGTCGTATCGTCCGCGTGCACACGGTCCACCCTCGGGTCTCCCATAGTGGGAGAGTCAACCGCACCCGGTCAGCTTTCGACCGCGACGCCGTGAATTCGTCCGGTGCCGTCGAAGGTCACGGCGACGACGTGGTCGGTCAGGTCCCGGCCCAGCGTGTAGTCGAAGACCGCGGCGGCACCGGGATCCTGCGGATACAGGCCGACGCGGACCAGGCGCATCGCGGCGAGGAACGTCGCGGTGTCGACATCGCCCGTGCCGAACACCGCCCGCAGCATGTCCTCGGCGCCGTCGAAGTCGAGGTAGTCACCCATCAGGTCGGCGCCGTCGTCCCGCATCGCCTGCCGCGCGAGGGCGTCGAACCCCGCCATATCCAGGTCTGCCGGGGCGCCGTCCACCTCGACGGTGTGCCCGGCCCACTCGATGCTCACGGGACGACGATACTGGGGCGGTGATCGTGTCCACCGATCTGGCGTGGCCGGCCGTGGTCGAGCTGCTCGACGCGCTCAGTCCGGGCCGGCGCGAGCCGTGGCGGCTCGACGGCCGCGTCGAGGTCGACCGGTTTCGGCGCTGGCGGCTCGGGCCCGATGAGGTGAAGCTCGACGTGCAGGCTCCCGAAGGCGTCGGGGAGCAGGCGATCGGGTTGCTGCGGACGCTGCTGGAGCACGGCGGCAGCGGCTCGGCGGGGCTGCGGCGCTGGACGCTGCCGGTGTTCGAGCAGGCGGTGCGGGCCGGCGGGCAGCGGTGCGCGGAGCTGCTGGCGGAGCCGGCCCTCGACACGGCGATCGACGCGGTGCCGTCGGGGGAGCTGCTCGGCTGGGGTGTGGTCGCCAACGTGGTGCGGGAGCGGCTGCACGGCGAGGACCTCGAGGTGCGCAGCGGGCTCAAACAGTTCACCGGTGGCACGAAGGTGTGGGTGTCGCGGCCGTGGAGCGGCGACGGCGGCGAACGGCTGTGGGTCGTCGGTCCGGCTCGGCGCACCCGCAGGCCCGTCCGGGTCATCGTGCCGCGGATCCATCTGGAGCATCCGCGGGCCAGGGCGGTCTACAGCCCGGCACTGCTGCGGCGGCTCGATGGCATGACCAGGATGTTGCACGACACGCTCGGCTCGTCGCAGCGGTGGGCGGAGGCGCTGGCGACCAGGGTCCTGGAGGCCGAGGTGGACAGCCCGCGGCGGTGGCTGCGGGTCTCCGATCCGCCGCCGATGGAGCTCGACGTCGACGGCACCACCGTGCACCTGGCGCACTTCAACCATCGCCGGGCCCGGTATTCGGCGCTGGAGCCGCCGACCGAGCCGTAGTTCGGGGTTACGCCTGCGGGCCGGTGCCGGGCTGGTCGGTGATGTAGCCCATCTGCGGGGTGGCCTCGTCGCGGCAGGCGGCGGGCAGGATCGGCTCGGAGGCGGTGCCGCCGTCGGTGCCGACGCGGAAGGTGCCCGGAGCGCCGGTGCAGGACTGCGCCGTGTACGTGATCGAGGTGCCGTCCGGTGACCACACGGGTGCGGTTCCGGTGCGGTCGCTGACCTGGTGCTTGCCGGCGCCGTCGGCGGCCATGACCCACACGGTGCCGTTGTGCACGTAGGTGATGCTGGTGCCGTCGGGGGAGAGGCGGGGCTGCGAGCTGACCTCGTCCTCGGTGAGCCGCACCGTGCGGGTGCCGTCCTTGATGTAGATGACACCGTGGCGGGCGTACACGCCGTGGTCGGTGACGGTGGCGTGCGCGGCCGCCGACCCGATCATCGTGCTGATGCCGGCGATGGCGGTGAAACCGGCGAGCGTGAGCGCCTTCGTGATCGCGGTGCTGTTCATCCGTGCCCCCTGTGGTCCGTCGCGTCCGTGTGACGCTGAGACCATCGGCGCAACCTCGTGGCACCTGAACGGTTCCCCGCGGGCAATTGTCGCGGCCGGTCAGGGCAGGTAGAACGTCAGCAGGTCGGCGGTCACCGGCGGGAACAGCGCCCGCATCAGCTCGGCGTTCGGACCCGGGTAGACGTCGGCGTGCCGGGCGGCGAGCCCGGCGATGCCGTGCGGGCCGAACAGCAGCGGCCCGATCTGGTCCGGTGCCACGCCCGCGCCGCCGTGCGAGGCGGGACCCTGCATCGGGCCGCCCGCAACGACCTCGGTCGCCGCGCCGGCGGCGCGACGGAGCCGCACGTGCTGGCGGAAGAACGACACGACGACGTCATCGGCGCTGTCGTCGTGCGCCAGCCGCGCCGAGAGCACGGGACGCAGGTGCTCCAGCAGCGCCACCACGTCAGGGATCCGCACGTAGTGGTCGTGGGCCTGGGGGTCCGGCGCCGCGAGGTGGTCCGTGAGGAGCCCGTCGCGGTCCTTCGCCTCGAACGGCTTGCCACCGGCGAGGTCCGCCGCGTGGGCGAGCAGCGCCGCGACCGCATCCGGCTGCGACCCGGCGACCTCGCCGAGGACCACGCCCTCCTCGGGTGGGGTGACCCGGCCGGTGCCGATCACCCGCCCGTCCCGCTCCACCACCACCTGCGTGCTGCCGGACCGGGCGACCAGCGCCCGCCAGCACACCGGCGAGTGCGGCATGCGCAGGTCGAACCGCTGTTGGAGCGCGTCCTGCAGCTGTGCCATCGCCGCGATGTCGTCCGGCCCGGCGGCGCGCACCGTGCAGCCGTCGGGCATGGCCGGCACGGACAGCACCGCCCGGCCCTGCGGGATCGGGATCGAGTACTGGTACCCGAACTGCCGGTAAAAGTAGGGGATGCCGATCATCACCTGCATCAGGTGCCCGCGGCGGGCCGACCGTTCGTGCGCCCAGCCCATCAGCGCGCGGACCAGCCCACGACCCTCGTAGGCGCGGTCGGTCGCGACCAGCTCGACCTGGCCCGCGGGGATCGGCAGGCCGCCAAGGACGACGGTCTCGTCCAGCAGCGTCGCGGTGGACACGACCCGGTCACCGTCGACCACGACCCCGCAGGCGTCGAACCCGCCGCCGGGATCCTCGACCACCAGCCGGTGGTCCTCCGGGTCGGCGGCGTCCCCGCGGTCGGCGAGCAGCCCGCCGATCTGGTCGAGGTCGGCCGGCCGGGCCGCACGCAGCTGAAGTCCACCGGGCAGGTCCACCACCCGATCCTCACGCCCCCTACGCCGGATGTCCACGGATTTGCCCGGCCGGCGCACGTCGAACCGGGCATCCCGCGGCCCCGTGATGTGTGGCAGCACGGTCGACCGCGCGGGTGATCCGACCCATCCACCGTGGTGACCGCTGCGAATTGCTGGATGTCACGCGATGTCCATCGTTGTCGATCATTCACGAGAGGGAGTGGCATGACGGAAGCGATCCGAGCGTTCAACTGGCGGCTGATGTGGGCGCTGCCGGCGGGGCTGATGCTCGCCGGGGCGGCGGACCTCCGCTGGATCAACTGACCCCGACGGGGAGCTGAGCGGCGGACCGGCCGGGGGCGCGTGATGCGGCCGGTCCGTCGGTAGCGTGTGCGCCGTGACGGGATTCGACTGGGCCACGCTGTCGGCGGCGCGCAACGCGAGGCTCGACGCGGTGCCGGACATGGTCCGCCACGCGCTGCGGGTCCTCGAGGACGTCGTCGAAGAAGCCGACCACGCCTGCACGTTCACCCTCGACGCGGCACCGCTGGCGGCCGACGGCGTGACCGCGACCGTCAACACCCTGCTGCCGCTGCGCTGCGAGGTCGCGGCGCTGGCGCCGGTGGCGGACTGGTCCACGGTGGTGGGTGCGGCGCTGCCCGGGTTCTTCGTCCCCACGCGGCAGCCGCAGGCCTGGGCGGCGCAGGCGGCGCCGCGGGTGCTCGCCGACGCGCTCGCCGCCTGGGTCGTGGCGCTGCTGTCGCGGCTGTGGCCCGCCGAGGCGGAGGCGTGGGAGCTCACGGTCCAGTCACGCGACTGGTACGAGGCCGCCTACGTCGACGTGGTCGTCCGCGTCGACGCGACCGTGTGGCTGCTCCACCTCGGCGTCAGCGACTAGACGATCCGCTCGCCCGCCGCACGTGGTGCGCGGAGGTCACGGGCGGGCCTCGCGTCGCGGACGCCGGCGCATGCGGTGCCGTGCCGCGGCGGCGTCCGGCGGGGCGGGTCATTCGGGCACCGTGGCCCGTGGGGTGCGCGCCGTGGTGTGCCGGCGGCCGGTGCGGATCTGCTCGATGTGGCCGCAGTAGCACTCGACGTCCAGCAGGACGCCGGCGTCGGTGTTGCGGAGGTTGCGGATGCGCCGCTCGGAGAGCAGGACGCGGGAGCCGTGGGCGGGGCAGTCGATGACGAACATGCTTTCAGCGTGGTCCGGCCGGGGAGAAATCAACAGTG
Organism: Dactylosporangium sp. NPDC049525; assembly: GCF_040676755.1. Lineage (NCBI taxonomy): Bacteria > Bacillati > Actinomycetota > Actinomycetes > Micromonosporales > Micromonosporaceae > Dactylosporangium > Dactylosporangium sp. NPDC049525. The sequence goes on from NZ_JBFAPO010000008.1 coordinate 227,349, forward strand.
GCAGACCTGCATAGGATCGCAGGTTTTCTGCCATCATGGGTTGATGAGCCACCACCCCTTCCGGAAGGTCGCCGCATACCTGCACGACGGCACCGGCGCGTTCGGTGCCGGCGTGGTCAGCGAGATCTTCGGCTATGACCGCCGGCATCGTGGCCTGCCGGGGTTCGACTTCGCCGCCTGCACCGACCGGCCGGGCCCGGTCGCCACCGACGGCGGGCTGACGCTGCTGGTCGAGCACGGCCTCGACCGGCTCGCCGAGGCCGACCTGGTGCTGGTGACGTCGTGGGAGCAGTTCGACCTGGAGCCGTCGCCGGAGGTCCTCGCCGCGATCAGGACGGCGTATGAGCGCGGCGCGACCATCGCCGCGCACTGCACCGGCACCTACGTGCTCGCCGCGTCCGGGCTCCTCGACGGCCTGCGGGCGACCACCCACTGGCGCTGGGCGGACGCCTTCGCGGCCCGCTTCCCGGACGTGAAGCTGCTGCCGGAGGTGCTGTATGTGGACGAGGGTCGCATCGTCACCGGCGCCGGCGCGGCTGCCGGCGTCGACATGTGCCTGCATCTGATCCGCCGCGAATACGGTGCCGCCGTGGCGAACGGGATCGCCCGGGACATGGTCGTGCCACCGCACCGCGACGGCGGGCAGGCGCAATACGTGGCGGCGCCCGTGGCGGCCGACTGCGACGACGAGCGGCTGGCCGAGGTGCTCGGCTGGGCCCGCGAGCACCTGGACCTGCCGCTGACGGTGGAGGTGCTGGCTGGCCGGGCGCTGATGAGCCAGCGTTCGTTCGCCCGCCGGTTCTCCGCCGCGACCGGCTCGACGCCGCACGCGTGGGTGCTGTCGCAGCGGCTGCACCGGGCGGAGGAGCTGCTGGAGACGGCGGGCGTGTCGATCGAGGAGGTCGCCCGGCAGGTCGGCTTCGGCACCGCGGCCACGCTGCGGGAGCAGTTCGTCCGCCGGCGGGGCGTCCCACCGCGGGACTACCGCAAGACGTTCGCCACCTGACATGACCCGGCCACCGGACGCGACCAGCCGCCAGCGGATCACCTGGGCCGAGGTTCCGGATGCGGTGCGGGCGTCCATCGAGCGCCTGCTCGGCGACCGGGTCGTCGAGGCGGTGAGCCAGCCGGGCGGCTTCTCCGAGGGCCTGGCCGCGCGGCTGCGCCTGGCCGGCGGCGGGCGGGTGTTCGTCAAGGCCGCGAGCGCGGCCACGGTGGTGGAGTTCCACCGCAGGGAGATCGCGGTCACCGGGCGGCTGCCGGCAGCGGCCCCGGTCCCGCGCCTGCTGGCGACCCACGACGACGGTGCCTGGGTGGCCCTCGTCTTCGAGGAGATCGACGGGGGGCTGCCCGCGCAGCCGTGGCGGCCCGACGAGTTCGACCTGGTGCTCTCGGCCGTCACCGAGCTGACCGGGATCATGACCCCGACGCCGATCGCCAGCCTGACCACCCCACCGCGGCTCGGCGGCTGGGCGCACGTTGCCGTCGACCGGCTCGCAACGCTCTCGCCCTGGGCCGTCACCCACCTCGACGCGCTGCTGGCACTGGAGGAACACGCACCGCAGGTGCTCGCCGGCCGCACGCTGCTGCACGGGGACCTGTACCCGTTCAACCTGATGCTGGCCGGGCGCCGGGTCTTCGTCATCGACTGGCCGCACGCGTGGGTCGGCGCGGCGCACTGCGACCTCGTGACGCTGCTGTCCAGCGCCTCGCTCAGCGGTGTCGACCCGCAGCCGTTCGCCGAGCGGCACCCGCTGACCCGCGACCTCGACCCGCTCCAGCTCGACGTGGTGCTGGCGCTGCACGCGGGGTTCCTGCTGCACCGCGCCACGTCGGCCGGGCCGTCGGCGGATCGCAACCTGGTGAACATGATGACCGCCCTGGGGCTCGCGTCGGTGCGGTGGCTGCGGCAGCGAGGTGAATCCGGGCGTTTCGGTTGACGGTGGAAATGAAAACCGATACCACTAAGGCGTGAAGACTGCTTTCGTGGGCAAGGGCGGCAGCGGCAAGACGACGCTGGCCGCGCTCTTCGCCCGACATCTCGCCTCGGACGGGACGCCGCCCGACCTCCTGGCCATCGACGCGGACATCAACCAGCACCTGGCGGTCGCACTCGGCGCCGAACCGGACGCGGCCGCGACGCTGCCGGCGCTCGGCGATCACCTCGACGTCATCAAGGACCACCTGCGCGGGGACAACCCGCGCATCGCCTCCGCGGCGGCGATGCTGAAGACGACCCCGCCCGGCGCCGGGTCACGCCTGCTCCAGGTGGGCGTGGACAACCCGGTCTACGACCGCCTGGTGCGCCGGGTCGGCGGGGTGCGGCTCGCCGTCACCGGGCCGTTCGCGGAGGACGACCTCGGCGTCGCCTGCTACCACTCCAAGGTCGGCGCGGTCGAGCTGCTGCTCAACCACCTGGTCGACGGTCCCGGCGAATACGTGGTGGTCGACATGACCGCCGGCGCCGACTCGTTCGCCTCCGGCCTGTTCACCAGGTTCGACCTGACGTTCCTGGTCTGCGAGCCGACCGTGCGCAGCGTCGGGGTCTACCGGCAGTACACCGGCTACGCCCGCGAGCACGGGGTGCGGGTCGCGGTCGTCGGCAACAAGGTCGAGGACGCCGGGGACGTGGCGTTCCTGCGCGAGCAGGTCGGCGAGGACCTGCTGTGCTGCTTCGGCCGGTCCGGGTTCGTGAAGGCCGCCGAACGCGGCAGGCACCTGCCGATCGGTGCGCTCGAGGCGGACAACGTCGCGGCACTGCGCACGATGCGCGCGGCGCTGGACGGCTGCGAGAAGGACTGGATCCGGTACGCGGCGCAGGCCGCCGACTTCCACGCCCGCAACGCGGCCGCCTGGGGCAACGCCCGCGCCGGCACGGACCTCACCACCCAGATCGACCCCGACTTCGTCCTGCGCCCCGCGGCGACCGCCGCCGCCCGCTGAAGTCTGCGTCCTGCGGCGACCGCCGCCGCCCGCTGAAACCTGCGCCCGGCGGCGACCGCCGCCTGAGGAAGCCTGCGTCCCGCGGCGACCGCCGCCGCGTCACGAACCGAACCCAACCGGAGGAGCATCATGTCTCTCGACGTACCCACCGCACTGCTGGAACGGGCCGAGGCCGGCCCCGTCGACGACGCCGAGTTCGTCGCCTGCGTGCGCGACTCGCTGCCATATGCCTGGACCGTGATCAGCGGCGTCGCCGGCGACCTGCACGCCGGCGACGCGGACTTCGCCGACCACGAGATGCCGCCGCCGGGCGAGGCCGAGCGGGGGCAGCTGCTGCGGGCCCTGGCCAGCGACGCCATCCGCGGCGGCCTCGAACGGCACTTCGGGGTGCGGCTGGCGTTCCAGAACTGCCACCGGGTCGCCGCGTTCACCCCGGCCGCCGTCGGCGGCGAGCGCTACCAGGCGTTCATCTCACCCCGCGGACAGCTGCTCAACCAGTCACCGGAGCTGCGTGACTGCTGACCCGCCGCGCGGCGCGGGCCGGCCGGCACCCCCGGCGGGCCCGCGCCCGATGCGCACATTGCGATACGACGTCTCGTTATTGAAAATGAAAACCAGTACAGTCGGGGCTCCGAACGAGATCGAGGAGCAACCGACATGAAGCTGCGAACCCTCGCAGTCGCCGCCGCCCTGCTGAGCCTGGCCGCGTGCGGCGAGGCGAGCACCGCGCAACCGGCGACCGGCGACCGGCTCGCCGTGGTGGCGACCACGACCCAGGTCGCCGACTTCGCCCGCAACATCGGCGGCGACCGGGTCACCGTCACGCAGATCCTCAAGCCCAACATCGACCCGCACGACTACGAGCCGACCCCGGCGGACCTCACCGCGATCGGCGCCGCCACCGTGCTCGTCAAGAGCGGCGTCGGCGTGGAGGCGTGGCTCGACGGGACCGTCGCGTCCGCCGGGTTCAAGGGCACGCTCGTCGACGCCAGCACCGGCGTGCAGGTCCGCCAGGGCGAGGGCGACGAGGAGAAGACCGGCGACCCGCACATCTGGCACGACCCGCGCAACGCGAAGCTCATGGCGCAGAACATCGAGAAGGCGTTCGCGGCGGCCGCCGCCAAGGACGCCGCCACCTTCGAGCGGAACCTCGCCGACTACAGCGCGAAACTCGACGCGCTCGACGCCGACATCGCCGCGAAGATCGCCAAGCTGCCCGCCGGCGACCGCAAGCTGGTGACCAACCACGACGCGTTCGGCTACTACATCGACCGCTACCAGCTGGAGTTCGTCGGCTCGATCATCCCCAGCTTCGACACGTCCGCCGAGCTGTCCGCGAAGGACGTCGACGACATCGTCGCGAAGATCAAGCAGACCGGCGCGAAGGCCGTGTTCTCCGAGAGCTCGCTGCCGCCGAAGACGGCCGAGGCGATCGCGCGGCAGGCCGGGGTGAAGGTCGTCGCGGGCGAGGACGCCCTGTATGGCGACACACTCGGGCCGGAGGGCTCCGCCGGCGACACGTACCTCAAGATGATGGAACACAACACCGACACGATCGTGAAGGCCCTCGGTGGCTGACGTCGCGCTGCGCATCGAGCGGGCCGCCGTCGCATATGACGGCGACCCGGTCCTGCAGGACATCGACGGGCAGGTGGCCGCCGGCGAGACCGTGGCGCTCGTCGGCCCCAACGGCGCCGGCAAGTCCACCCTGATCAAGGCGGCCCTCGGCCTGGTGCCGGTCGTGTCCGGCGCGATCACCGTGCTCGGCCGCCGGCCCGCCGACGCCCGCCGCGACGTCGCCTACGTCCCGCAGGCCGACACCCTGGACCCGCAGTTCCCGATCTCCGTGGCGCAGGTCGTGCTCATGGGCCGCTACCGCAGGACCGGCTGGCTGCGCCGCCCCGGCCGCGCCGACCGGCACATCGCCGCGGAGGCCCTCGACCGGGTCGGTCTCGCCGGCCGGGCCCGCGCCCGGTTCGGCACCCTGTCCGGCGGGCAGCGCCAGCGGGTGCTGCTCGCCCGCGCGATCGCCCAGCAGCCGCGGCTGCTCCTGCTGGACGAGCCGTTCAACGGCGTCGACGTGGTCAGCCAGGACGCGCTGCTGGACGCGATCGGCGCCCTCAAGCGGCAGGGTGCGGCCGTGCTCATCAGCACCCACGACCTGACCCTGGCGCACCTGGCCTGCGACACCGCCTGCCTGCTCAACCGGCACATGTACGGCTTCGGCCCGGTCGACCAGATCCTCACCCCCGCACTGCTGCGCGCCACGTACGGCAGCCAGGCCCTCGAGCTGCGCGGCGACCGCGTCATCGTCACCCGACCGTGAGCACCGCCCGGTATCAGAAAAAGGAGACGCCGTGCGGGAAGTCCTGATCGACCCGTTCACCGCGCCGTTCATGGGCCGCGCCCTCGCCGAACTGCTGCTCCTGGCGGTGCTCGCCGGTGCCGTCAGCACGTTCGTGCTGATCCGCCGGCTCGGGTTCGTCGCGGACACGATGACCCACACCGTCTTCCCCGGCGTGGTCATCGGCTACGTCGCCGGCGGCACCGGGGGAGTGTTCCCCGGTGCGCTCGTCGCGGCGGCGGTGACCGCGGTCCTGCTGACTCTGCTCACCCGGTCCCGGCGGGTCACCGACGACACCGCCATGGCGGTCCTGCTCGCCGCCATGTTCGCCGTCGGTGTCGTGCTGGTGTCCCGGCGGACGTCGTACCGGGCGGACCTCACCGCCTTCCTGTTCGGCCGGCTGCTGGCCGTCACGCCCGCACAGCTGGCGCAGACCGCCGCGGTCGCGGTGCTCGTGCTCGCCGTCCTCGGGCTGCTGGCCAAGGAGCTGCGGCTGCGCGCGTTCGACCCGCAGACCGCGGCCGCGATGGGCTACCGCGTCTGGCTGCTCGATCTGCTGCTCAACCTGTGCGTCGCCCTCGTCGTGGTCGCGGCCGCGCAGTCCGTCGGCACCGTGCTCGTCATCGCGCTGCTGGTCGTGCCCGCGGCGACCGGCCGGCTGGTGTCGGACCGCCTCGCCGTGATCTGCGCCGTCGGGGTCCTCGCCGCGGCGGTCGCCGGCTACGTCGGCCTCGCCGTCAGCTACCGGGCGTCCGTCACCCACGGGCTGCGGCTGGCCGGCGGCGCCACCGTCGTGCTGACCCTCGTCGCGCTGTACCTGCTGGCGCTGCTGGCCCCACCGGCCCGACGAACGCTGGCAAGGCTGGCGAGGCTGCTGCTGCGGAGGCGGTCCGATGCTGTCGCTTGACGTGGCCTTCAACCGTGCGCTTGTCGAGGCCGTGCTCGTCGGTACCGCCGCCGGCCTGCTCGGCGTCCAGGTCGTGCTGCGGCGCCTGTCGTTCTTCACCATGGCCATGACCCACGCCACGTTCCCCGGCGTCGTCGTGGCGGCGGTCGTCGGCGTGAACCTGTATCTCGGCGGCGCCGCGGCAGGGGCGATCGCCGCCCTCGCCGTCGTCGCCCTGTCCCGCCGCCGCGGCCACGACCCGAGCACCGCGACCGCCGTGGCGCTCGCCGCCGGGTTCGCCCTCGGCGTCGCGCTGCTGTCGGCGCAGGAGGGCTTCACCAGGGACCTCACCGCGTACCTCACCGGCTCGATCCTCACCGTCACCCGGCAGGACCTGGGCGTCGCCGCGGCCGTCACCGCCCTGGTGGCCGTCGCGCTGGTCGCCGGCGGCAAGGCGTTGACCTACACGGCGTTCGACCGCGACGGCGCCCGGGCTGCGGGCTACCCCACGGCGGCGATCGACTTCGGCGTCCTGCTGCTGATCTCGGTGGTCGTCGCGGCCGCGGTGCCGGCCGTCGGCACCATCCTCACCCTGGCCCTCGTCGTCGCCCCGGCCGGCGCGGCCCGGCTGTGGACCGACCGGATCGGTGCGATGACCGCCGTCGCCGTCGCTGTCGCGGCCACCAGCGCCGTCGCCGGTCTGCTGCTGTCCCGCAGCTGGGACGTCGCCGCCGGCGGCGCGATCAGCCTCACCGCCGCCGCGGTCTTCGCCGCCTCCCTGCTGATCGGCCCGCGGGACGGGGTGCTCGCCCGGTGGCGCGCCCGGCGGCACGGCCGCAGCTGAGCCGCCCGGCCGGCGCGACGATGCCGCCCGCGGGGCCGCTCACCCGCCGGGGATGTTTGCGGGCACCCGTCGCGGTCAGAGACCGGCCATGGCAAAGCCGTTCCTCGTCACCGGCGCGGCCGGCAAGACCGGCAGGTACGCCGTCCGTCAGCTGCTGGAGCGCGACGCGCCGGTGCGGGCCCTGGTGCACCGGGCCGACGCGAGATCGGACGAGCTGGCCGCGGCGGGCGCGGAGGTCGTGGTGGCGAACATGCTGGACCTGGCCGCGGTGAGCGCCGCGACCCGCGACGTCACCGCCGCGTACTTCGCCTACCCGATCATTCCGGGACTGCTGGAGGCCACCGCGATCTTCGCCGAGGCGGCGGCCGAGTCCGGGGTGGGTGCGATCGTGAACATGTCGCAGATCTCCGCGCGGCGGGACGCGGTCAGCAACGCGGCGCGGCAGCACTGGCTGGCGGAGCGGGTGCTGGACTGGTCGCCGGTCGCAGTCACGCACCTGCGTCCGACGTTCTTCGCCGAATGGCTGATCTCGTTCTACCAGCCCGACGGGACGCTGCAGCTGCCATTCGGCGACGGGCGGCACGCCCCGATCGCCGCCGAGGACCAGGCCCGCGTGATCACGGCGATCCTGCGGGACCCGGCGCGGCACGCCGGCCAGGTGTACCGGCTGTTCGGCGCGGAGGAGCTGAACCACCAGCAGATCGCGGCGGAGATGTCCGCGGCGCTCGGCCGGGAGGTCCGCTACGTCCCGGTCAGCCTCGACACGTTCAGCGAACAACTGCGCGACAAGGGATTCGGCGAGCACATCATCCAGCACCTGCGCGCCGTCGCGATCGACTATCGCAACGGGGTCTTCGCCGGCACCAACGACGTGGTGCGCTCGATCGGCGGGAGCGAGCCGATGACCGTGCGGGAGTTCGTCACCCGCAACAAGCAGTTCTACGACGACCGGTCCACCATCGCCTACTGGTGACGCGTGCGCCGTTGACGTGCACAACCCGGTGGATCACCGTTCGATCCACCGGGTTGCCGCGTGCGTCCGGCGCGTTACACCGAGCCGGTGAGGGAGCGGGCCACCTCGTCGACCGGGGCGAGCAGGACCGTCTCGACCGGCAGCTTGGCCAGGGACTCGACGTCGAAGCGGCTGTCCAGCTCGGTCACCGTGGCCCGGATCTCGTCGAGGCGGGTGCCGGTGGCGTCGAGGATCTCGCTCAGGTGCGCCGCCTCCGCGGTGTCGTGCAGCCCGACGTGCAGCAGCGTCAGGGCGTTGATGCGGGCGCCGGTCAGCTCGGGAATCAGCAGGACCAGGCGGCCGTCGCGGGCGCCGCGGACCAGGCGCACCATCCGGGACTGCACCGCCAGCCACTTCGAGCCGCTCAGGTCGGCCCCGTCGCCGGCCCGGCTGGGCAGGCCCTCGGACACCCCGGACCGGCGCACGACGCGGATGGTGGTGCGCTGCGGCGACCAGCCCAGCTGATACCGGGTGGCGCCGTCGACGTGGTCGACCACCCGGGCGAACGCCCGCAGCGCGACCAGCACCGAGTAGCTCATCGTCGACGGGTCGGCGCCGACGTCGGCGATCGCCCGGGTCAGCGGGTTGTCGACCAGGTCCGAGTCGCCGCGGGAGGTGCCGACGGTCACCGTCTTGGCCTGGTGCTTGACCGAGTCGATCGAACGGGTCAGCTCGTCGACGGCGGCGGTGAGCCGGGCCCGGGTGAAGTCGACCGGGTCGCCGTCGACCCGTGGCGCGGTGAGCATCGAACCGCCGTGCCGCAGCAGCAGCGCCGCGTCGGACAGCCGCAGCGCGGTGTCGCTGGACAGCACCCCGCGCATCGTGCCGTCGGCGGCGTCGGCGAGGAACGGGTGCAGGTCCGTGGTGGCCCGCTCGATGTCCTGCAGGCCGACCTGTCCACTGTCGACGGACAGCTCCAGGGCCGCGAGCGCGCCGCGCAACGGATCGGCCTTCGCGTCGATCGCCCGCGCCGTGTGATACGAGAAGAGGTGGCCGGCCGCGGTGCTGAGGATCCAGGCGAACACCGGGTGCGCGGGTGGCACCCGCACGACCCACTCGGTGGCCCACGGCACGTCCATGCCCTCGTCGACGATGATCACCGGCGCGTTGCGGTGCGCGGCGAAGATGTCGACCTCCTTGGCCAGGTCGCGCACCTGGCCCGGCGGCGTCCCGGCCGCGCAGATCAGGATGAACGCCTCGGCGGACAGGTCGACGTGCTTCTTGTCCTCCACCGCGTCGGTCGAGATGGTCTTGTAGCACAGCTCGGACAGCTTGATCCGGGCCTCCTCGGCGGCGACCCGGTTGGGTCCCGACCCGACGACCGCCCAGTGCGGGTAGCGCAGCGCGACCTCGCTGATCTTCGCGATGACCGGCTCCTGGGCGCGCAGCTCGGCGAGCTGGTTGGGCATCTCCAGCAGCGCGTGCAGCAGCGTGTTCTCCAGCTCGCCCGCGAGGCGGCCGCACACCCGGGCCAGGTGCAGGCCCAGCACCGAGCCGGTGGCGACCTGCGAGTAGAACGCCTTCGTGGAGGCGACCGCCATCTCGACGTCGCGGCCGTCTGAGGTGTACAGCACGCCGTCGCTCTTGTGCGCCAGATCGCTGTCGCGCCGGTTGACGATGCCCAGCACCGCCGCGCCCCGCGCCCGGACCATGTCGACGGCGCGGTTGGTGTCGGTGGTGGAGCCGGACTGGCTGACCGCGACGATGCACACCGACGACATGTCGGGGCGCAGCCCCCACGCCGAGAGCTCGGTCGCGGGCATCGCCTCGACCGTGATCGCCGGCTGCAGCAGCGGCCGCACCACGTTGGCGATGCCGCGGCAGGCGACGGCCGCGGTGCCCTGGCCGATGAAGAGCAGCTCGGTGATCTCGCCGGCCGCGAACCGGTCGCGCAGCGTGCGCGGCAGCGACGCCTCGCCGAGGACGGTGGTCAGGTGCTCGCCGCTGGCCACGATCCGGCCGCGGAGGCTCCGCCGGAACGACGACGGCGCCTCGGTGATCTCCTTGACCAGGTAGTGCTCGAACGACCCGCGGGCGACGTCACGCGTGGTGATCTCGGCGGTCTTCACGTGCTCCTCGGTGACCGGCACCGGCCGGCCGAGCACCGTGTACCGCTCCACGGCGGCGAGGGTGCCGGCGCCGGTGCGGCTGAGCGCCACGACCGTGCCGTGCTCGCCGTCGCCGTCCACGACCGAGCCGTCCAGGCGCAGGTAGCGGTCCGTCCAGCCGACCAGCCCGTACACCTCGCTGGCGACCAGGAAACAGGCCGGCGCGAAGCCGACATAGAGCCCCTGGCCGCTGCCCCGCACCCCGAGCAGCAGCCGGTCGGGGTCGGCGTCGGTCTGCGCGGCGATGGCGAACGAGCCGTGGAACCGCCGGATCGAGGCGGCGAACGCCCGCACCGGGTCGGTGCCCGCGTCCAGCTCGCGGCGCAGCATGACCGGGATGACCTTGGCATCGGTGGTGATGCCGGCCTCGTCGACCGGCAGGTCCAGGGTCTCCCGCAGGTCGAGGTGGTTGTCGATGTCGCCGTTGAGCACGGCGGTCGCGTAGCCGGTGCCGCCGGCCGTGCGGGTGGTGCTGTCGACCGGGTGCGCGTTGGCCTCGCTGATGCGCCCGACGCTCGCCCACCGGGTGTGCGCGAGCACCGTCACCCGCGCGCTGGGCATGGCCAGCACCGTGTGCAGGTAGTCGTCGGCCTCGATAGCGGCGCGCAGGAACGCGACGTTGTCGCCGAGCCGGCCGATGATCGAGGCCCGCTTGTAGACCAGGGTCAGGCCCGTGTCGAGCAAGGTCACCGCGGCGTGGCCGTAGCTGGGGTCGGTGCGCCCGGCGTGCAGACCCGCCGCCGCGGTCCGGTCCGCGGCGTCGAGGGTCACCCAGACCTGCAGCCCGGCGGAGTCGCGCCCGCGGACCTCGAGGCGGTCGACCGCCTCCAGGGTCGCGTCGATGGCGAGGCAGGCGCGGCCCACGTTGACGTTGGCGAGTTCGCCCCGGGCGAGCCGGCTGACCCGCTCGGCGACCTGGACGCGGTCGTTCGCGATGGTCCACAGCAGGTCCCGGGCCTGCCCGGCGAGCCGCTGGACCGACTCGAGCTGCTCGGGGTCCAGGACGTGCCCGCCGTCGTCGAGGCTGCGGTCGAGCGCGTCGAGCCAGGCGGTGTGCGCGTCGACCCGGGTCTGCACCCGGGCGCGCAGGTCGGCGTCGACCGTCAGCCGGTAGCACCCGGTCGGCTCGGTGTGCAGCGCCACCGCGGTCGAGAGGCCCTTGACGAGCACGTCCAGCAGGCCGCCGAGGCCCGCGTTGTCCGCCGCGCCGGCAGGGTCGGCCGTCGGGGGCTCAGGCAGGCTGTCGAGCAGCTGGCCGGCCGTGACCTCCTCGAGTTGGACGCTGTAGTCCGGCACTGCGGCGACGATCCCACACACCTCATGAACCCCTTCGCTACCACCTGCCCGGTGCGCCTTGGCGCTGTCGCAAGGCACCCACGACGCTAGCAGCGATCGCCCATCCGTGGTGCGCGCAACATCGTCGCCAGGGCGCTCCAGCGGCCGTGATGCCGGAGTATCAGCAGCTCAGCACGGTTTTGCAATCGCGCATGTCGGATGCGCGATTTCTCGGCGGAATGCTCATCTCGATGCCGAGCGTAGCGCTCGCGTCGGCGCACGGTGACCGCTTCGGACCCCGTCGCGGCGCCGAACCGTGGCGCTGAGCCCCGGCGCGGGATGCGGCCGGGGCTCAGCGCTCGCTCCTACTGGCCGGCGGCCGCGATCGGCGCGGCGGTGGTGCGCCGCCGGGAGCCCAGGGCGACCAGCGCCGCCCCGGTCGGGATCATCGAGGCACCCACCAGGATCATGTTGACGATGCCGAGGCCGGTCACCGCGAGGGTCGACGGCAGCACGTTGGCGGCGTAGGTCGCCTCCGCGACCTGGCCGTAGGCGTCGGTGACCCGATACCAGACCACCTTCGCCTGGCCGGTGAAGCCGTTCACCGCGACGAAGCTGATCCGTCCCCGCGCCGGTTCCAGGATGTAGGTGCCCTGCCCCGGGATCCGCACCAACGTGGCCGGCCGGCGGCGCGCGTCGAGCAGCGTGATCGACCCGCCGGTGGGCACGGCGAACTGCGCCGTCTGCGTCACGTCCGCAGGTGCGGTCGTGTGCTGCGGCGGCGTCTCCGGCGGCCCGGGGATCGTCACCAGCGGCGTGTAGGTGGCCTTCGCGGTCTGCCCGTAGGCGTCGGTCACCTGATACGGGATCGGCGGCAGCTGCCCGTGGAAGCCGAGCACCGGCGTGAACGTCACCAGCGCGCTGCCGGCCTGCTGCGACGGGTTCGGCACCGTGCCGGCGCCGAACGCGCCACCGATCGCCGCGGCGGACGCGGCGGCCGGCACCAGGGTCAGCGTGTAGGTGCCCTTGGCCTCGAAGAACAGCGACGTGGTCGGGTTGCCGTCCGCGTCGACCAGCGCGATGCTGCCGCTGGCCGGCACCGGCAGCGTCGCCGTCTGCGGCGTGACGCCGACCCCGGACGTGGTGCGGTCCGGCGCGGCCGGCGGCGGCGGGATCGTGACGGTCGCCGTGTACGTGGCGTCGTCGTGCTGCTCGTAACTGTCGGTCAGGCGGTAGGTGACGGATCCCGCGACGCCGACGAAGCCGGCCACCGGCTGGAACGTGAGCCGCTCGGCGGTCTCGTTCCAGCCGTACGTGCCCTCGCCGGACCGCGTCACCGTGGACACCTGGGTGCCGTTGTCGAGCAGGGTCACCGACGCGCCGTCCGGCACGTCGACGGCGGCCGACTGCGCGGCCGTCCCCAGCCCGGTGCTCGTCTTCGCCACCGCGTGCGGCGGTGCGGGTTTGGTGACCGTCGGCGTGTACGTCGAGTCGGCGGTGCGGCTCTGGTTGTCCATGATCCGGTACCCGGCCGGCGTGCCGACCCCGGCGAATCCCTTGACGGGCGTGAACGTGATGACGGTGCCGCTGAGCGTGTAGGTGCCCTGCTTGGCCACGGTCACCGTGGTGGCCGGCTGGTTGCCCGGGCCGAGCAGCATCGCCGAGCAGCCCGGGCAGCTGCCGGGGATCACCACGGTCGCCGTCTGGGGCGTGGTGCCCACGCCGGTGCTCGTCAGCGGCGTGGCCGTCGGTCCCGGCTGTGGCGCGACGGTCGGTGTGTAGGTCGAGGTGGCCGACAGATCGCTGACCGCCACCTTGTACGTGACCGGCGTCGCCGTGCCGGTGAAGCCGCCCGCCGGCGTGAACGTGATGACGCCGGTGGCCACGTCGATGGTGTACGTGCCCTGGGAGGGCACCAGCGTCACGGTGGTCGCGGGCAGGCTGCTGCCGTCCAGCAGGGTCACCGTGCCGTCGACCGGAATGGCCGCGGTCGCGGTCTGCGGGAGACCGTAGGCCCCGGACGAGGTCAGCGGGGGCGCCGGCGGCGGGGCGAACCACTGGATGACGACCATGCCGTTGCCCTCGGCGTCGCCGATGCCGGACGTGTGGAGCGGGTCGCCGGCCCCGGCGGAGTTCTCGTCGGTCGCCGCGACGGACGACGCTCCCGAGATGCCGGCGCCGGTCTTGTACCCGGACCCGCCGCCGCCGGCGCCCGTGAGCAACCCGCTGATAGAACTCGGCTTGCAGTCGCCGCCGCCACCGCCGAAGTAGCCGCCGCCACCGCCGCCACCGCCCTTGTAGCCGCTGCCGCCGGCGCCGCCGGAGAACATCCCGCCCCAGTTGGCCTCGCCGCACGTGTTGTTGCCCGGGGCGCCGGCCACGACCTGCGACGCGCCGCCACCGGAGGCGACGTTCACGCCGGCGGCGCCGGTGTTGCCGCCACCGCCGCCTCCGTCACGGTCCGTGTCGATCGCGCCGGCGCCGCCACCGCCGGCGATGAGCAGCGGGCCCACGCCGTAGGAGGTCGACCAGACCGCCGACATGCCGCCGCCGCTGCCGCCGGCGCGGACGTCTTCGGTCAGGCTCCCGCCCGGGGTGCCGCCGGGGCCGCCCGCGCCGTAGGTCGCGACGGTCGAGTTCTCCTGGCCGGCCTGGCCGACCGTGATCGAGAGCGTCTGCCCGGGCGTGACGGCGAGCGTCCCGGTGGTGAAGCCGCCACCGCCGCCCTTGGCCTCCAGCCCGTTCGCCCCGCCGGCGCCCCAGACCTTCAGGTCGAGGCCGGTGACGCCGGCCGGGACGGTGAACGTCTGGTCGGCGCCGGTGTAGCCGTAGCGGACGCAGTTGGTGTAGCTGACCGGCGTGCACGTGGTCGACGCCACCGCGGTGGTCGGTCCCGGACCGAACAGGTACAGCGGAATCGCGAGTGCGGCCGTCACGGTGGTGGTGACCAGTCGCTGGGTTGCGCGCCGCTCCCCGCGAGTTGTCAATGTGTGTGCCAAGGCTGCTCATCCCCCGTATGTCAAGCAGGCTGACTCACCCTAAACGGCAGAAACTTCTGTATAGGGATATTTGCCGTAAAAAGGGTGACGTGCGTCAGGCCGCGCGGCCGGGAAGCGCGTGCCTGGCGCGGTCGCGCAGGTGGCCGAGGACCTCGACGATGGCCGGGGGGACGCGGGCCTGCCGGCGGTGCAGCGCGGCCATCGTGATGACGGTCGTGTCGCCCCGCAGGGGTCGGGTCACGATCAGGCCGGTCCGTTCGAGGGGGTCGCCGAGGACGCTGTAGTCGGGCAGCACGGTGAGGCCGATGCCCTCGGCGACCATCATCTTGCCCATCTCGGCGCCGTCGGTGGAGTGCCACCGGGTGGGCAGGTCGGCGCCGAAGAGACGGTGCGCGAAGCGGTACATGAGGTAGCCGGAACGCATCGCGACGAAGCGCTCCGCGCGCAGCTCGTCGACGGTGACCGACGTGCCGGCGGTGAGCGGGTGGCCGGCCGGCAGGACTGCGGCAGGGCTGCCGACGAGCAGCGGGGTCGCCTCCAGGTCGGGTGGCACGTCGTCGCCGTCGAGCAGGTTGACCAGGCCGAGGTCGAGGGTGCCCTCGGCGAGGGACAAGTGGATCTCGTCCTGCTGCAGGTTGCGGACCTCGACCACCGCGCCGCAGTTCGCCGTCTGGAAGGCCCGCACAGCGGGCAGCACGAGCGAGGCGGTGCCGGCGTTGACGGTGCCGATGCGCAGCAGCCGCCGGGTGGTCGCCTGGTTGCCGGCGGCGGCCATGAGCCGGTCGACCGACTCGAGGACGTCGACGATCGGCTGGAGCAACTGCTGCCCGGCGGGGCTGATCCGGGCGCCGGAGCGGTGCCGGTCGAGCAGCGTCACGCCGAGCTCCTGTTCGAGCTTGCGGATGGCCTCGCTGAGGGCCGGCTGGGACACGTGCAGTTGTTCGCTGGCCCGCCGCAGCGAGCCGTGCCGGGTCACCGCCGCCAGGTACCTGAGTTGTTCGATACGCATGGCGCACTCCGGGGTGATCGGGGACGGCGTCCGGGGGATCGACAACGCCTTCCATGCGGGGTCTTGCGCTTCGATACCCTACTAAGCCTATAGTATTTACCGAGATAGCCAAGGCCCGGTCGAGGGTCTTGGCACGACGCGCAGGGAGGTGCCCCGGATGAGCGAAGCGGCTCGCGGTGGACCCCTGCGCACCACCAGCTGTCTGTGCCGGTGACCTGAAGCCGGCCGAGTGCCGAGTGTCCCAACCGAAACGCGCCGGACCGCTGCCTGCTGCCCTGGAGAAGACGCATGCCCGAACGACCCCTGCATTTCGCTGCCTTCGTGATGAACACCACCGGCCACATCATTCAGGGCACCTGGCGCCGCCCGGGCGCGCGTCAGGCCGACTTCAACAGCCTCGACCTGTGGGTCGACCTCGCGAAGACCCTCGAGCGCGGCACGTTCGACGCGATCTTCTTCGCCGACGTCGTCGGGCTGTACGCGCCGTACCGCGGCGACGAGCGCAAGTACGTCGAGGCGGGGCTGCAGGTGCCCAGCAACGACCCGTCGGTGCTCGCCAGCGCGATCGCCTACGCCACCGAGCACCTCGGCATCGCGTTCACCGCGTCGATCCTGCAGGAGCACCCGTTCAACTTCGCCCGGCGGATCTCCACGCTCGACCACGCCAGCAAGGGCCGGGTCGCGTGGAACATCGTCACGAACTACCTGCCCAACGCCTCGCGCAACTTCGGCCTGGAAGGGCTGACGAAGCACGACGAGCGCTACGCCTGGGCCGATGAGTACGTCGACGTCGCCTACAAGCTGTGGGAAGGCTCGTGGGAGGACGACGCGCTGCGGCAGGATCGGGTCAGCGGCGTCCACGCCGACTACGACAAGATCCACCGGATCAACCACGAGGGCCCGCGGTACCAGGTCGAAGGGCCGCACCTGGTCAGCCCGTCGCCGCAGCGCACGCCGCTGCTGTTCCAGGCCGGCGCGTCGGAGGCGGGCCGCACCTTCGCGGCGAAGAACGCCGAGGCCATCTTCATCGTGGCGCCGACCCTCGACGCCGCGGCCCGCGACACCGCCGACATCCGGGCCCGCGCCGTCCAGCACGGGCGCTCGCCGCACGACCTGAAGTTCTTCCAGGGCCTGCATTTCGTCGTCGGCTCGACCGAGGAGGAGGCGAAGCGCCGCAGCGACGAGCTCGACGAGTGGATCGACTACGACGCGCAGCTGTCGCACATGTCCGGCGCGATCGGCATCGACTTCGGCCACGAGGACCTGGACCGGCCCGTCGGGCAGCTGCAGACCGAGGGCGTCCAGTCGATCCTCGGCTGGATCAACGACCTGGTGACGGACCGCGAGCCGACGCTGCGCGACGTCGCGCATTACACGTCGCACAACGGCCGGGTCACCGGCACCCCCGAGCAGATCGCCGACCAGCTCGAACGCTGGCGGGCCGCCGGGGTCGACGGGATCAACGTGGTCAACGCCGAGATCCCCGGTAGCTACGAGGAGTTCGTCGACCACGTCATCCCCGTGCTGCGTGAGCGTGGCCTGGCCCAGCGCGAGTACGCCGAGGGCACGCTGCGCCAGAAGCTGTTCGGCCGCGGCGACCGCCTCCCCGCGACGCACCCGGCGGCCGGCTACCGGGGCGCCTTCACCCCGACCGCAGGGGCACGAGCATGAAGCGCCTCATCCTCAACCTGTTCGAGATGAACTGCGTCAGCCACATCACCCACGGGCTGTGGCGGCTGCCGGACAACAACCGTGAGCGGTTCAACGACATCGACTACTGGACCGAGCTCGCGCAGCTGCTGGAGGAGGGCGGCTTCGACGCGGTGTTCCTGGCCGACGTCGTCGGCACCTACGACACGTTCCGCGGCTCCGCGGCCACCGCCATCCGGCAGGGCCTGCAGATCCCCAACAACGACCCGGCCTCGGTGGTGCCGGCCATGGCGGCGGTGACGAAGCACCTCGGGTTCGGCATCACGTTCTCCACCACCTACGAGCCGCCGTTCGCCTGGGCCCGCCGGCTCAGCACCCTGGACCACCTCACCAAGGGGCGGGTCGGCTGGAACATCGTCACCTCCTACCTGCCCAACGCGGCCCGCAACTTCGGCCACGACGGTGAGGTCGAGCACGACAACCGGTTCGAGCGGGCCGACGAGTACCTCGACGTGCTCTACAAGCTGTGGGAAGGCTCGTGGGACGACGACGCGATCGTCGCCGACCGCGACGGCAACCAGTACGCCGACCCGGCGAAGATCCGCCCGATCCACCACGACGGCGAGTACTTCAAGGTCGAAGGGCCGCACCTGCCCTCGCCGAGCCGGCAGCGCACCCCGGTGCTGTTCACGGCGACCGCCAGCGCGGCCGGCACGAAGTTCGCCGGCAAGCACGCCGAGGTCGTCTTCACCGGCGGCCCGACCGTGCAGGCGCTGCAGAAGACGATCGCCGGCATCCGGGACGCGGCCGTCGCCGCCGGCCGGCGCGCCGACGACGTGCGGTTCATCACCATCGCCGGGGTCGTCGTGGCACCCACCGAGGCCGAGGCGAAGGAGAAGTTCGCCCGCTACCAGGAACTCGCCAGCGCCGACGGCTACCTCGCCCACGCGAGCCTGCCGTGGGACCCGACGGCGTGGCCGCCGGAGACCAAGGTCAAGGACGCGATCGGCGCCGGCGACAAGGACGGCCGGGCCGGCCGCTTCCGGGTCATCGACCCGGAGCAGACCGTCGGCGAGGTCCTGGAAGGCTTCGGCGACCTGGGCCGGCAGCCGCTGCTCGCCGTCGGCGACCCCGAGCAGGTCGCCGACGAGATCGAACGCTGGCTCGACGAGGTCGGCATCGACGGCATCAACCTGCTGCAGTACCACTCCCACGACACCGCCCGCGACTTCATCGAGCTCGTGGTGCCCGTCCTGCGCGACCGCGGCCGGCTGCGCCGCGCGTACGACGAACGCGAAACCCTCCGCGACCGCATCTTCGGCGACGGCGACCGGCTGCCCGACCGGCATTTCGGCACCAGGTACCGAGGCGGCGCCCATCTCCCGGTGAGCGGCATCGCCGACCCCGACGATTCGAAGGACACACACTGATGACCAGACCCAGCCGCGCCACAGCGGCCGCCCTCGCGGTTGCCGTCCTCGCGACCGGTGCACTGAGCGCCTGCGGCAGCGACGCCGCGGCCGGTGGCGGGACCCCGAAGACCGGCGGCAGCATCGTCTACGGCCACGTCCAGGAACCGCCGTGCATCTTCGGCGGCTGGATCCAGCAGGCGTACATCTCCCGGCAGGTCCTCGACGGCCTCGTCACCCTCGCCGAGGATGGCACCATCAAGCCGTGGCTGGCGACGAAGTGGGCGGTGTCGCCGGACGGCACCAAGTACACCTTCACCCTCAAGGACGGCGTGAAGTTCACCGACGGCACGCCGGTGGACGCCGAGGCGATCGCCTGGAACTTCGACCTCTGGGAGAACAAGGGCGGCAACAGCACCGCGAAGGTCTCCATCGACCCGTACTACAAGGCCGCCAAGGCCGTGGACGCCAGCACCGTCGAGATCGAGCTGAACAAGCCGTTCCCGCCGTTCCTCACGCTCATCACCCAGGGGTACTTCGGCATCCAGTCGCCGACGGCGTTCAAGGCCCGCACCGAGAAGGAGAACTGCGAGAAGCCGATCGGCTCCGGCGGGTTCACCGTCAAGGAGTGGAAGCACGGCGAGGAGGTCGTCCTCGCCAAGAACCCCGGCTACACGTCGTGGCCGGCCACCGCGAAGCACGAGGGCCCGGCGATCGTCGACGAGGTCCGCTGGAAGTTCGTCGCCGACGGCGTGTCCCGGTACGCGTCGCTGAGCACCGGCGAGTCGCACGTCGTCTACGAGGTGCCGACGGTCAACTGGAAGGACGCGCAGTCGCGTTACCAGACGATCCGCTACATCACGCCCGGCAAGCCGGTCTCGTTCTACATCAACACCAAGACCGGCCCGTTCACCGACGCGGCGGTGCGCAAGGCGTTCGCCTACGGCGCGGACCGCAAGTCGGCCGTCGAGGCCGGTTTCCACGGCGTGATCCCCTACGAGGGCAACCCCGCGGTCAGCCAGGCCACCCCGGGCTACAACGCCGAGGCCGCCAAGGCGTACGCCTACGACCCGGCCAAGGCCAACCAGCTCCTCGACGAGGCCGGCTGGACTTCTCGCAACGGCGACAAAGTCCGGACCAAGAACGGCACGCCGCTCACCATCAAGCTGGTCTACGGCTCCGGGTTCATCTTCACCCAGGAGGGCGCGACCGTCCTGCAGGTGCTGCAGGAGCAGTGGAAGCAGATCGGCTTCGACGTCAAGCTGATCCCCGCGACCCAGGCCGAGCTGTGGGGCGGCAAGTACTCCGACCCGAGCACGTTCGACGCGACCCCGTCCTACTGGACCAGCCCGGCCCCGTCGATCCTGTGGATCGTCTGGCGCCCGTCGGTGGAGGGCAACCCGAACGGCAGCAACCGGTCCTTCTACAACAACGAGACATTGTCCACGGTGATCCAGCAGGCCAACTCCGAGGCCGACCCGACGAAGGCGAACGACCTCTACGGCAAGGCGCAGCAGATCATCCAGGACGACGCGGCCGGCATCGGCCTGTACACCCAGAACTCCACCTACGCCGTCGCCCAGAACCTCAAGAACGTGTGGCTCGAGAAGAGCCAGGGCGAGCCGGTCTTCTCCGACGCGTACTTCACGGGATGAGGCGACGATGAAGCAGCTGCGCCGCATCGCAGTGAAGGCGGTGACGTCGGTGGTCGTGATCGTGGCCGCCGCGTCCGTCACCTTCTTCGCCCAGCTCGCCGTCCCCGGCGACCGGGCCAACACCCTCATGAACCTGCAGACCGGGCAGGACAAGAAGTGGACGGCCGAGGAGCTCGCGCCGCTCAACGAACGGTTCGGCTTCAACGACCCCGTCGTCCTGCAGTACTTCGACTACGTCAGTGGGCTGTTCCACGGCGACCTCGGCACCTCGTACACGCAGAAACGGCCGGTCACCGAGGTCATCGGCGGGCAGCTGCTGCCGAGCCTGACCCTGACCGGCGCGGCGCTGCTGGTCGCGTGGGCCCTCGCGCTCGGCATCACGCTGCTGACCGTCAAGCGCGGCAGGTTCCTCACCAGCCTCGGCACCACCTGGGAGGCGCTGACGGCCAGCCTCCCGCACTACTGGGTCGGGGTCGTGCTGCTCGTGGTTTTCGCGGTGCAGCTGCGGGTGTTCCCGATCATCGGGGGCACCAGCGCCCTGGGCACGGTCCTGCCGGTGCTGACCCTGGCCATCCCGCTCGCGGGGTTCCTCGGGCAGGTCACCCGCGACGAGTTCGAACAGGTCCTGCAGCAACCGTTCGTGACCACCGCCCGCACCCGTGGCATGTCGGATCTGGGGGTACGGGTGCGGCACGTGCTGCGCCACGCGATCCTCCCGGCCATCACCCTGTCGGGTTGGGCGCTCGGCGCGCTCGTCTCCGGCGCCGTCATCGCGGAGAACATCTTCGGCCGGCCCGGGATCGGCCAGGTGCTGGTCACCGCGGTCAACACCCGCGACCTGCCGACCGTGTCCGGGATCGTGCTGCTGGTCGCCGCCATCTACGTGGTGGCGAACCTGCTCGTCGACCTGGCCTACGCGATCGTCGACCCGCGGCTGCGTGCGGCATGAGCACCCTTTCTCTTGCCTCGCCGCGCACGGTCCGGTTGCCGTCCCTCGGGACGGTGCTGTCCCTGCTGGTCGTCGCGTTCGTGGTGACCGCCGCGGTCGCCCCGGGGCTGCTGGTCGACGGCAGCCCCACCGCGATCGACCTGAAGTCCACCCTGGAGGCGCCGTCATGGGCGCATCTCTTCGGCACCGACGACGCCGGCCGCGACCTGTTCACCAGGGTCGTGTACGGCGCCCGCCAGTCCCTCGGCATCGGCCTCGGCGCGACCGCCCTGGCGTTCGTGATCGCGATCGTGCTCGGGTTCACCGCGGCCCTCGCCGGCGGCGTCGTCGACGCGGCCATCACCAGGGTCCTGGAGGTCGCGTTCGCGTTCCCGGCGCTGCTGCTCGCCCTGCTGGTCATCGCCGTGCGCGGCCCGTCCCTGGCGACGTCGATCGTCGCCGTCGGCATCGGGTCGGCACCCGGGTACGCCCGGATGATCCGCGGCCAGGTCCTCGCGGTGCGGCAGGCCGGGTTCATCGAGGCGGCCGCGGCCCTGGGCCACCGGCGGTTCACGGTCATCCGCCGGCACCTGTTCCCGAACGCCATGCGGCCGCTCGTCGCGGTCGCGACCCTCGGCGTCGGCCAGTCGATCGTGTGGGCGTCCGCGCTGTCGTTCCTCGGCCTCGGCGTCGCACCGCCCAGCTCCGAATGGGGCGCCCTGCTCGACGCGGGCCGCCTGCACATCACCACCTCCTGGTGGCTGGAGATCCTGCCCGGCGTCGTCATCGTCCTGGTGGCGATCTCAGTGACCTCACTGGGCCGCACCCTGCAGCACCGACTCGGAGGAGCCGCCCGATGACCACAGTGGAGCATCGAGCCGTCGACCACCCGGCACCGCGGCTCGGCACCGAGCTGCTGCGGGTGGAGAACCTGCGGGTGTCGTTCGGCGGCACCGAGGTCGTCAGCGGCATCTCGTTCACCGCCCGGCCCGGGCAGTGCCTCGCCATCGTCGGCGAATCCGGGTCCGGCAAGAGCGTCACCGCCCGCACCCTCGTCGGGCTGACCGGCCCTGGCGCCCGCGTCACCGCGGACCGGATCGACCTCGCCGGCGCCGACCTGCTGCACACGTCCGAGCGGGACTGGCGGGGCCTGCGCGGGCGGCAGATCGGGTTCGTCCTGCAGGACGCCCTCGTCTCCCTCGACCAGCTGCGCCGGGTCGGCGACGAGGTGGCCGAGCCGCTGCGCCTGCACGGGTGGGGCAACCGCGCCCAGCGGGCCGCCAAGGCGGTCGAGCTGCTCGCCTCCGTCGGCGTGCCCGAACCCGAGGTCCGCGCCCAGCAACGGCCGTACGAGCTGTCCGGCGGCCTGCGCCAGCGCGCCCTCATCGCCTCCGCGATCGCCCTGGACCCGCCGCTGCTCATCGCCGACGAGCCGACGACCGCGCTCGACGTCACCGTGCAGGCCCAGGTGCTCGACCTGCTCGCCGCCTCCAAGGCGCGGGGCACGTCGATCATCCTGATCAGCCACGACCTGTCCGTGGTGGCCCGGCTCGCCGACGAGGTCGCCGTCATGCGCGACGGCCACATCGTCGAGCACGGCCCCGCCGCGCAGGTCCTGCACGACCCGCAGCACGAGTACACCCGGATGCTCCTCGCGGCGATCCCGTCGGAGCACACCCGCGGCAGCCGGCTCAGCGTCACCGCAGCGTCCACGTCGGACCGGCGCGTCCGGCGGCAGGTGGACCGGGGCCGGCCGGTGCTCGAGGCGCGCCACCTCACCAAGGTGTTCCGCGGCCCCGACAAGGTCGACCGCACGGTCGTCGACGACGTCTCCTTCGAACTGTTCGGCGGTGAGACCCTCGGCATCGTCGGGGAGTCCGGGTCCGGCAAGACCACCACCGCCCGCATCGCCCTGGCCATCCTGGCGGCGACCGCGGGGGAGGTGCTGCTGCGCGGCGAGCCGTGGTCGGCGCTGACCACGGACCGGCGCCGGCCGGTGCGCAAACAGGTCGGCGTCGTCTACCAGGACCCGCTCAGCTCCTTCGACCCGCGCTGGTCCGTCGGCCGGATCCTCACCGACGCGCTCACCACCGGCCTGCGGCCGCCGAGCTCCAAGGCCGAGGCCCGGGAACGCGCC
This sequence comes from Dactylosporangium sp. NPDC049525, assembly GCF_040676755.1. NCBI lineage: Bacteria > Bacillati > Actinomycetota > Actinomycetes > Micromonosporales > Micromonosporaceae > Dactylosporangium > Dactylosporangium sp. NPDC049525. The sequence goes on from NZ_JBFAPO010000008.1 coordinate 250,548, forward strand.
GTGCGGCTGCTGGAACAGGTCGGCCTCACCGAGTCCCACCTGAGCTCCTCGCCGCTGCGGCTGTCCGGCGGGCAGCGGCAGCGGGTCGCCATCGCCCGGGCCCTCGCCCCGGAGCCGTCCGTCATCGTCTGCGACGAACCGGTCTCCGCGCTGGACGTCTCGATCCAGGCCCAGGTCCTCGACCTGCTCACCGACCTGCAGGACGACCTGGGCGTCAGCTACCTGTTCATCTCCCACGACCTCGGGGTGATCCACCACGTGAGCGACCGGATCCTGGTCATGAAGGACGGCCGGGTCGTCGAGCACGGCACCGCGACCGAGGTCTTCGAACGGCCGCAGCATCCCTACACCCAGCAGCTCCTCACCGCGGTGCCACGGCTGGGGTCGGCATGACGGACGTCTTCAGCCCTGTGTTTGCCCGCATCGCCGAAGGTGCCGTGGAACGCGAGGCGGACCGCCGGCTCCCGGCCGAGGAGGTCGAGTGGCTGCGGGAGGCGGGGTTCACGAAGCTGCGCGTCCCGCGCGAATACGGCGGGCTCGGCGCGACGATCCCCGAGTTCACCGAGCTGCTCATCGAGCTGGGGCGGGCCGACTCGAACCTGCCTCAGCTGCTGCGTGGGCACATCGGCTTCGTCGAGGGCCGCCTGGCCCACCCCGACGAAGCGGTCCGGGAGCGGTGGCTGCGCCGCATCGCCGCCGGCGTCATCGTCGGCAACGCGCAGAGCGAGCGCGCGAGCACGTCCTGGTTCGCGCCGGAGACCACGCTCAAGTCCCTCGGCGGGGACGGCTGGCGGCTGGACGGCCGCAAGTTCTACTCCACCGGGAGCCTCTTCGCCGACTGGATCCAGACCACGGCCTCCCTCGAGGCCGGCGGGACCGCGAACGTGCTGGTCCCTGCCTCGGCGCCGGGCGTGACCCGGATCGACGACTGGGACGGCTTCGGCCAGCGGCTCACCGGCAGCGGCACCACGCTCTTCGAGGACGTCCAGGTCGCCGCAGAGGACGTGGAGGTGGTCGACCTGGCGGCCCCCTCGTCACTGACCGCGGTGTTTCAGCTGGTACACCTCGCGACCCTGGCTGGGATCGGGCGGGCCGCGGTCGCCGACACCGTCGCCTACGTGGCGGGCCGCACCCGCAACCTGCACAACCCGGCCCACCCGGCGCCCGGCACCGACCCGCAGGTGCAGGAGGTCGTCGGCCGCATCGGCGGCGCCTCGATCGTCGCCGCCGCGGCCGTCGCCGCCGCCGCGGTTGCCCTGGAGGAGGTGTACCAGGCGCAGCCGGCCGGGCAGGACCTGCTGGACCGGGCCGACGTCGCCGTCTTCGGCGCGCAGGGCGTCGTGGCCCGGCTCGTGCTGGACCTCACCACCGCGCTGTTCGAGGTCGGCGGGTCCTCCGCCGTCACCGACCGGTTCCGGCTCGACCGGCACTGGCGCAACGCCCGCACCCTCGCGTCGCACAACCCGGTGATCTACCGTGACAGGATCGTGGGCCAGTACCTCCTGCACGGCACCAGCCCCAGCGCGGCGTACGCGAGGCTGCGGCAGGGCGTGGGGGAGGACTCGTGACCCAGGTGCTCACCCCGGTCCTCGGCGCCGCCGACGCGGTCGCGGTCGCCGGCGGGTTCGCCGCCCGCTTCGCCGCCGGCGCGGCCGCCCGCGACGCGCAACGGACCCTCCCGCACGCCGAACTCGACGAGCTCAGCGCGTCCGGGCTCCTGGCCATCACGGTCCCCGCCCGGCACGGCGGCGCCGGCCTGCCCGTCGAGACCGTGACCGAGGTGATCCGGCTGCTGTCCACCGGCGACCCCAACATCGGCCAGATCCCGCACAGCCACTTCGCCTACGTCAACCAGCTGCGGCTGCAGGGCACCGACGCCCAGCAGCGGCAGCTGTTCGCGGAGGTGCTCGCCGGCCGCCGCTTCGGCAACGCCCAGTCCGAGGCCGGCACGAAACACGTCCGCGACATCAGGACCACCCTGACCGCCGCCGGGCCGGGACGCTGGCGGCTCAACGGCCGCAAGTTCTACGCCACCGGCGCCCTGCTCGCCCACCGCATCCCGGTGCTCGCTCACCTGGGGCCGGACGGGCCGCTGCACGTCGCCTGGGTCGACCGGCACGCCGACGGCGTCGAGGTCATCGACGACTGGAACGGGCTCGGCCAGCGGACCACCGCCAGCGGCTCCGTCGTCCTGACCGACGTCGACGTGCCCGGCGACCTGCTCACCCCGTACGCCACCACCTTCGACGGGCCGCAGACCTACGGCGCCTTCGCCCAGGTGCTGCACGCGGCGATCGACGCAGGCATCGCCCGCGCCGCAGTCACCGACGCCGCCCGGTTCGTCCGCGAGCGCAGCCGGCCCTACCCGGACGCGCAGGTGGACCGGGCCGCCGACGACCCCCTCGTGGTGCACGCGTTCGGCGAGATCGAGCTCGCCGTCCGGGCCGGCGAGGCGCTCCTGGCCGAGGCCGCCCGGGCGGTCGACCGGGCCGACGCCGACCTGACCGCTGCCACCGCGACGGCCGCGTCCCTCGCCGTCGCCGCGGCCCGGGCCGCCACCGCCCGCGCCGCCCTCGAGGCCGGCAGCCGGCTGTTCGAGGTCGCCGGCACCCGCTCCGCCGCCGCCGGGCTCGGCCTCGACCGGCACTGGCGCAACGCCCGCACCCACACCCTGCACGACCCGGCAGCATGGAAGGTCCAGCACCTCGGTCGCTGGGCCGTCGACGGCACCCCACCCCCCAACCACGGACAGGCGTGATGACAGACCTCAAGTTCCACTGGTTCCTGCCCACCAACGGCGGCGACGGCCGGCAGGTCGTCGGCGGCGGCCACGGCACCCCCGCCGGCGCCGCCGGGCGCCCCGCCTCCGTCGCCTACCTCGGCCAGATCGCCCGCTCCGCCGAGCAGCTCGGCTTCGAGGCCGCGCTCACCCCCACCGGGGCGTGGTGCGAGGACGCCTGGATCAGCACCGCGATGCTGGCGTCGGTCTCCGAACGGCTCAAGTTCCTCGTCGCCTTCCGACCCGGCCTCACCGCGCCGTTCCTCGCCGCGCAGATGGCCGGCACCTTCCAGAACCTCTCCGGCGGCCGGCTGCTGCTCAACGTCGTCACCGGCGGGGAGAGCCACGAGCAGCGCATGTACGGCGACTTCCTCGACAAGGACGCCCGCTACGCGCGGTGCGGGGAGTTCCTGTCGATCGTGCAGGCGCTGTGGTCCGGCAAGCCCGTCACCGTCGACGGGGAACACTTCCAGCTCGCCGACGCGGTCCTGGCCCAGATCCCCGATCCGCTGCCGCTGGTCTACTTCGGCGGCTCGTCACCCGCCGCGCTCGACGTCGCCGCCCGGCACGTCGACGTGTACCTCACCTGGGGCGAGCCGCCGGCCGCGGTCGCCGAGAAGGTCCGCCGGGTCCGCGACCTCGCCGACGCGCAGGGGCGTGAGCTCGCCTTCGGGCTGCGCGTGCACACCATCGCCCGGGACACCGCGGAGGAGGCCTGGGCGGAGGCCGACCGGCTCCTCGCCGGGATCTCCGAGGAGCAGATCCGCAAGGTCCAGGACGGTCTGCGCCGCAGCGAGTCCGAGGGGCAGCGGCGGATGCTCGCGCTCAACGGCGGTACCAAGGACGGCCTGGAGATCCACCCCAACCTGTGGGCCGGGGTCGGGCTGGTCCGCGGCGGCGCCGGCACCGCCCTCGTGGGCAGCCACCAGCAGGTCGCCGACCTCATCGAGCAGTACGTCGAGGCGGGCATCACGGAGTTCGTCCTGTCCGGCTACCCGCACCTGGAGGAGGCGTACCGGTTCGGCGAGGGCGTGCTGCCGGAGCTGACCGCGCGGGGGCGCTGGCATCATCCGGCACCCGGCCGGCAGCCCGTGTCGGCGGTGCCGTTCGGCGCGGCCACCGGGAGGACCGCATGAGCGCCCAGGTAGCGGTCGTGGTCGGCAACCCCAAGCCGGCGAGCCGTACCCTCGCCGCCGCCACCTACGTCGCGCGGGAGCTGACCGGGGTCGAACCCACGCTGACCGTCGACCTCGCCACCCTCGGCGCCGCGATCCTCGACTGGGCCGACCCGTCGATCGCGTCGCTGGTGGCCTCGGTCGGCGCGGCCGACCTTGTCGTGGTCGCCAGCCCCACCTACAAGGGCACCTACACCGGCCTGCTGAAGCTGTTCCTCGACCGGTTCGCCGGCGGGACCGGCCTGCGCGGCCTGGCCGTGCCGATGCTGCTCGGCGCCGCGCCCCACCACGCCCTCGCGGCCGAGCTGACGCTGCGGCCGGTCCTCACCGAGATCGGCGCCACCGTCCCCGGGCGCGGCCTGTTCGTCATCGACAAGCAGCACGACGACCCGGCGGCGTACACCGACTGGCTGGCGGCCACTCGCCCGGCCGTTGCGGCCTTCCTGCAGACCCGCTCTTCCGGCCAGGAGGCGACGTGACCACCTTGCGCACCAACCAGGACCTCGACCCGGACCGCCTGCGCGAGGTGTTCGGGATCTTCCCGAGCGGCGTGGTGGCGGTCGCCGCGCTCGTCGACGGCGTGCCGGTCGGCCTGGCGGCGAGCTCGTTCACCTCGGTGAGCCTCGACCCGCCGCTGGTGTCGTTCTGCATCGCCAACACCTCCAAGACGTGGCCGGACCTGCGCCGCGCGCCGCACCTGGGCGTCACGATCCTCGCCGACCACCACTCGACCGTGGCCCGCCAGCTCGCCGGCGCGGTCGAGCACCGCTTCGACGGGCTTCCCCTCATCGTCACGGCCGAGGGCGCCGTCACCCTCGACGACGGCCTCGCCCACTTCGACACCACGATCTACAACGAGGTCCCCGCCGGCGACCACACCATCGTCCTGCTGCGCCTCAGCGCGGCCGGCCGCTCCCAGCTGCCCGACCCTTCACCGCTGGTCTTCCACCGCAGCCGCTTCGGCAAGCTGCACCACGCCTGACCGGCTCCACACCTGACTCGCTTCACCTGAGCCACTGGCGTTACTGAGCCACTGGGTTTACATGAGCCCGGCAAGCTTGTACAGCACCAGCGAGCCCGCCACGGCGACGTTGAGGCTGTGACCGGTGCCGATCATCGGAATCTCCACGGCGCCGTCGAGCAGGTCGAGCGCCTCCGGTGGGATGCCGGTGGCCTCGTGGCCGAGCACCATGACGGTCCGGCGCCGGGCGGCGGGCAGGTCGGCGAGCCGGACGGCCTCGTCGGCCAGCTCCACCCCGAGGATGTCCGACCCCGCGCGGCGCTCGTCGTCGAGCCACCGCAGCGGGCTGCCGACGCGGTGCACGCAGGCGGGCTGCCGCAGCGTGTTGCCACGGGCGAGGGCCTCGTTCACCCACCCGAACCGCGGCACCGCGAGGCACGCGCCGACGGCGTCACAGGTGCGCAGCAGCGTGCCGAGGTTGGCGCCGTACATTGGCCAGAGGGGTGCCGCGACGAGATGTCCCCAGCAGCGGTGCCGCCTGGGCCGCCGGGCCGACCGGATCTCCCCAGGGGTCCGGACCCGGATCGCGGGACTCACCGCACAGGAGCGGAGACGCTCCAGCATTCGAAGGTCATCTGTGACGTGCTTCTCGGCGCACGCGAGCCATCGACGACGACGTGATCACCGACCACGATACAGCGCCGCGGCCCCGCGTGGCAGAGCCCTGGGTCACGTCCCGGCTGGGAGGCGGGACCGGTCGAAGACGTCGTCGAGGAAGTCCGCGCCGGCCTCGGTGAGGGTGCCGACCTCGACGGAGGCGCCGACGAAGACGTGCCCGGCGCCTTCGACGGGCAGCAGGTCACACCGCACGCCCTGGGCGCGCAGCGCCTCGGCGAAGCCGACGGCGTCCGCGAACGGCACCGTCTCGTCCTCGGTGCCGTGCACGAGCAGGAACGGGGGCGCGTCCGGGTGGATGTTGTGCAGGGGGCTGGCGAGCCGCGCGAAGGCCGCGCGCTCGGCCAGTGGGCCGCCGAGCAGGACCGCCGGATACTCGAACGGGTCGTCCTGGGCCCGCAGGTTCGACAGGTCCGGTGGGCCGTACCAGAGGATGGCGGCCTGAATGGCGGTCCCGGTGAGCGCGGCGATCGCCGCGAGCTGGCCGCCGGCCGACTCACCCAGCACGGCGAAGCGGCCCGGGTCGATCCGTAGCGCCGCGGCGTGGTGGCGCAGCCATTGGACGGCCGCGTCGATGTCCGCCTGCTGCGCGGGGTAGGTGGCCTCCAGCGCCAGCCGGTAGTCGACGTCGGCGACGGCGTAACCGCGGGCGATCATGCGCTCGTGGAACTGCTGATCCACGGTCCACACCCGGCTGCCGGTCATCCAGCCGCCGCCGTGGATCCACAGCACGACCGGGAACGGGCCGTCGCCCGGCGGCACGTGCAGGTCGAGGTGCAGCGGTCGGTACCCGAGCGGCGTCGAGACCACACAGTTGGCGTGGGTGAGCGTCGTGCGTGGCTGGGGGACGGGATGAAGATCGGTCACCGGCGCAGCCTAGCGCCGCGGCGGCGGGTGGCGGGGGGCGGCAGTTTGCGATGTCGGCGGGCTGGGAAGTAGCTCGATGCAGCACAACCCCGGAACCTGGAGGCTTCAGATGACTGTCGGTGGCATCATCTCCGCGATCGTCGTTGGCTTGATCATCGGTGCCCTCGGGCGTCTGGTCGTGCCCGGCAAGCAGAACATCCCGATCTGGCTGACGATCGTCATCGGCATCGTCGCCGCGCTGATCGGCACCGCCGTCGCCCGCGGGGCCGGCTGGGCCGACACCGACGGCGTGGACTGGATCGAGATCGCCATCCAGGTGGTGCTGGCCGCGGTCGGCGTGTGGGGCGTCGCGGGCTTCTACGGCCGTCGCAGGGTGTAAAGATCTCGATCACCTCACGACCTGCATCAGCGGCGCGGACCGGTCCGGTCCGCGCCGCTTGCTCGGTCGGTGGGACCGGCTCCACGGTGCCGGCGCCGCAGGTACCGTCCGGATAGGGGCTGGTGGTCATCATGGCTGACGCGCATCCGCTGCGAGCGGCGCTGTCCGTGCGCGGGTTCCGGCAACTGCTGACGGTGCGGGCGTGCAGCCAGTTCGGCGACGGCATCTTCCAGGCGGCGCTGGCCGGCAGCGTGCTGTTCAACCCGGAACGGCAGGCCGGCGCGTTCGCGGTCGCGGTGGGCACGGCGGTGCTGCTGCTGCCGTACTCGCTGCTCGGACCGTATGTCGGCGTGCTGCTGGACCGGTGGAGCCGCCGCTCGGTGCTCGTCGCCTCGTCGGTGGCGCGGGCGGTGCTGGTGATCCCCGCGGCCCTCCTGACCGGCGTCGCCGAGCAGGGCGGGTTGTTCCTGGTGGCCGCGCTGGTGGTGATCGGGCTCAAGCGGTTCTTCCTGTCGGCGGTGTCCGCGGCGACGCCGCACGTGGTCGACGACGACCGGCTGGTCACCGCGAACGCGGTGTCCGCGACGCTGGGGTCGATCGCGTTCTCCGCGGGTCTGGGCTGCGCGCTGGTGCTGGTGCAGACCGTGGTGTCCGCCGGCTACCACGGCTACGCCATCGTCGCCGCGCTCGCACCGGTCGGCTATGTCGTCGGCGCCGTGGTGGGGCACCGGGCGTTCGGGGCGCACCAGCTGGGTCCGGATGCGCGGGCGCGGCCCAGCACCGGCGTCTGGGCCTCGATCGTCGTGGTCGGCCGCGGCATGGTCAGGGGTTTCGGCCACCTCGCCGCGCGGCGGGCCGCGGCGTACGCCCTGGCGGCGCAGACCGCGTTCCGGGTGCTGTTCGGCGTCCTCACGCTCGCCCTGCTGCTGCTGTACCGCAACTACTTCACCGGCGACGGCGACGTGGACGGCTCGCTGACCGCGCTGACCGGGGTCTTCGTCACGGGCGCGGTGGGCGTGTTCGCCGGCGCGGCGCTGACCCCGTGGTGCACCCGCCGGATCGGCCGGTGGCAGTGGGTCTCGGTGGTGCTCGTGGCGGCCGCCGTCGTCCTCGTCGGCTTCGGGCTGCCGTTCCTCGCGCCGCTGCTGCTGGTGGTGGTGTTCGTGCTCAACGTCGCCGCGCAGAGCATCAAGATCGTGGTGGACACGCTCATCCAGAAGGAGTGCGCCGACGAATACCGCGGCAGGGTCTTCAGCGTCGGCGACACCACCTTCAACCTCGCCTACGTGGCCGGGGTGTTCCTGGCCGCTCTGACCCTGCCGGCCGACGGCCGTTCCCCGGTGGCACTGGCCGCCGTGGCGCTGGGCCTGGCGGCCCTCGCGGGCGGCTACGCGTATGCGAGTCACCGGCAGGCCCGCGGCCGGGACACCGAGGGTGATCCCGGCAAGGCCGCCGCATCCGCGACGGCATGACCGCTATTCGTGTTCGGGTGCCCCGGTCACGTGGTGGTCGGCGGCGTGCAGCACCTCGGTCACCAGCCTCCGCACGTGCCCGCCGCGGGCCCGGTAGAGCACCCGCCGGCCGTCCCGGCGGGTGCTGACCAGCCCGGCGAGCAGCAGTTTCCCCAGGTGCTGCGACACGGCGGGACGTGCCGCCCGCACGGCGGCGGTGAGGGTGGTGACGTCGTGCTCGCCGTCGCGCAGCACCCACAGCAGCCGCAGCCTGGTGGGGTCGGCGAGCATCCGCAGCGCGGTCACCGCGGCGTCGACCTGTGCGGCGGACGGTGGCAGTTGCCCATCGCTGGCAGTTGCAGCGTTGTCGCGTGCGTACATGAGCACATATCCTGCCAGGAGGATTCCCGCACCGCCAACAGCGAGGGGGCACCAGTGCACCGTGACCACCACGAGCACGCCCATGACCACGGCCATGATCACGCCCATGACCACGGCCACGGCCACGGGCCGGCCGGCGGGCGGTGGCGGGCGCTGCGGCACCGGCTCGGTCATGTGCTGACCCCGCACTCGCACGACGCCGCCGACAAGGTGGACCCGGCGATGGAGTCGTCGAAGGACGGCATGCGGGCGCTGTGGATCTCGCTGCTGGTCCTCGGCGGGACCGCCGCCGTGCAGGTCGTGATCGTGCTGATCTCCGGTTCGGTGGCGCTGCTCGGCGACACGCTGCACAACGTCGCCGACGCGCTGACCGCCGTGCCGCTCGGGGTGGCCTTCATCCTCGGCCGGCGCGCGGCGAACCGCCGGTACACCTACGGCTACGGCCGTGCGGAGGACCTCGCCGGGATCGCCATCGTGCTGACCATCGCGGCGTCGGCCGGTTTCGCCGCCTACGAGGCCGTGCACCGGCTGCTGCACCCCGCCGCCGTCACGCACCTGTGGTGGGTCGCCGCCGCCGGCGTCGTCGGGTTCGCCGGCAACGAGGTCGTCGCCCGGTATCGCATCGCCGTCGGCCGCCGGATCGGCTCGGCCGCGCTCGTCGCCGACGGGCTGCACGCCCGCACCGACGGTTTCACGTCCCTGGCGGTGGTCGCCGGCGCCGGCGGGGTGGCGCTCGGCTGGCGCTGGGCCGACCCGGTGGTCGGCCTGCTGATCACGGTGGCGATCGGGTTCGTGCTCAAGGACGCCGCCAGGGAGGTGTACCGCCGGCTCATGGACGCCGTCGACCCGAGCCTCGTCGGCGCGGCGGAGCAGACGCTGGCCGGCACCCCGGGCGTGCTCGGCGTCGGAGCGCTCCGGATGCGCTGGATCGGCCACCGGCTGCACGCCGAGACCGACCTGCTGGTGTCGGACCGCCTGACCGTCGTGCAGGCGCACGCCATCGCCGTCGAGGCCGAGCACCGCCTGCTGCACGCGGTGCCCCGGCTCACCGCCGCCACGATCCACACCGACCCGGCCACCGCCGGGGCGCACGCCGCGGTCGCGCACCACCGGTAGCGCGGGGATCCGCATCGGGTCCCCTCGCCGTCGGCCGCTACTACCGCCGCACCCGGCCGTCCCGCTTCCGGGCTCGCCCGACCGGCGGCGACGCCGAGCGGATCGAGGTGACGGGGGCCCGCGTCAGCCGATGCCGGTCCGCGGGTGGAACGCGGCACGATGGCGGTGACCTCGACGCGGCAGGAGGATCCCGTGGGCATCAACTACAGCCGCCCGGCACGCGGCCACCCGGCGAACCAGGGCAATCAGATCCCCGCGCAACCGTCCGGGACCGCGCCGCCACCGCCGAACCTGGCACCGCACGTCGCGGCGCCGGCGACGAACCCGGCGCCGCCGATGGCCGCCGCGCCGCCGGCGGAGCAGGCCGGGCGGCGGCCGCGCACGGACATCGACACCGCCATCGCCGCCTGCCCGCCGAACGTGCAGCAGGAGCTGACCGGCCCCTGCCTGGCGGCGCTGTCGATGCTGCGGGACCACCTCCCGGCGACGGAGGAGGTCCGGCACATCTGCAGCGGCGGGGTCAAGTGGATGAACGGCACCATCAACAGCGTCCTCGCCGTGACGTCACGGCGGCTGCTGTTCGTGGCGCCCGCGCCGCAGGTGCTGAGCTACGACCTCAGGACCGTCGACTCGACGCTCTGCTCCGGCAACATCTTCCACCTCACCGTCGGCGACACGAAGTTCCAGCTGGGCATCCCGCAGGGCTTCGGCGACCACTTCGAACGCCAGGTGTCCTTCGCCGTGGCCGTGGCGAAACTCGCGGACGGCTGACGGGCAGGCGCTACAGTCGGCCCGGTGCAGCGTTTCGACAGTTTCCTCGCCACCGGCAGCGGGTCGGGCTCCGTCGAGCTCGACCTCGACGCCGAGACGGCCACCGTCCGGCTCAGGTCACGGTGGATGGGGGTGGACCGGCCGGAGCGGTTCGAGCTGCGCTTCGCGCACCGGGCCCGCACCGAGCACCACGGCGTGCTGGAGCTGACCTCGGCGACCGCCGACGGCGCGGCGGTGCCGATGCCGGCCGGCGACGACGCGCTGCTGCCGCTCGTCGTGGAGTACCTGCGGGTGCCGAGCACCAGCGTGTACGTGCACCCGCAGTCGCCGCTGGCGGACATGGGGCCGCTGGGCTACGCCGAGTGGACCCAGCGCTTCGACCTGCTGCTGCTCGTCGTCGAGGACTACGCGTGGCCCGAGGCCGAGCCGTGGACCCATGTCCTGGAGACCCTCGACAAGGCGAAGCTGGAGACCAGCCGCGACTGACCGTGCGTGTCAGGCAATCTCACTCCGTGCGGATGAGGGAGTCACTGCTGTTCCAGGTAATAGCAGAAGCTCCCGGCGCCGTCCACACGGTCGTAGCGTCGGAAATGACGCCACGAAGGAGAGACGATGCGAGCCACCATCATGTACGGCGCCGGCGACGTGCGCGTGGAGACCGTCCCCGACCCCGTGCTGCGGCAACCGACCGACGCGATCGTGCGCGTGGTCGCCTCGTGCATCTGCGGCAGCGACCTGTGGCCGTATCGGTCGATGCCGCCCACGGAGCAGGGTCGGCGGATGGGGCACGAGTTCCTCGGCGTGATCGAGGAGGCCGGCGCCGCGGTGTCCGGGTTCCGGGCCGGGGACCTCGTGGTCGCCCCGTTCGTGTGGGCGGACAACACCTGCGACTTCTGCCGGGAAGGGCTGCAGACGTCCTGCCGGCACGGCGGCGGCTGGGGCGACGACGACGTGGACGGCGGGCAGGGTGAGGCCGTGCGGGTCCCGCAGGCGCAGGGCACCCTGGTCAAGCTGCCCGTGGCGGTGGACTCGGAGCTGCTGCCGTCGCTGCTGGCGCTGTCCGACGTGTGCTGCACCGGCCACCACGCCGCCGTCTCCGCCGGGGTGAACCCGCACACGACCGTGACCGTGATCGGCGACGGCGCGGTCGGCCTGTGCGCCGTCCTGGCAGCCAGGCGGCTCGGCGCCGAACGCATCATCCTCAACGGCCGGCACAAGGACCGCACCGACCTCGGCCGCGAGTTCGGCGCCACCGACATCGTCGCCGAACGCGGCGAGGACGCCGTCGCCGCGATCCGGGAGCTGACCGGCGGCGACGGCACCCACGCCGTGCTGGAGTGCGTCGGCACCCAGCAGGCCATCGACCTGGCCGTCGGCATCGTGCGCGACGGCGGCACGGTCGGCCGGGTCGGCGCCGCGCAGTACACCCACGTGCCGCTGGGGTTCGACACCTTCCAGCGCAACATCGCCGTGACCGGTGGCGTGGCGCCGGCCCGCGCGTACATCGAGGAGCTGCTGCCCGACGTCCTGGAGGGCAACATCGAACCGGGCCGCGTCTTCGACCACACGATCGGGTTCGAGGACGTGCCGGCCGGCTACCGCGCGATGGCCGACCGGCAGGCGCTGAAGGTCCTCATCCGCCCCTGACCGAAGGAGCTCCACATGATCACCCGCAGCGGCTCGCAGGCTCCCTACCCGGGGCCGGCGGAGTACTTCACCGGTGACGTGCGCGTGCAACCGTTGTTCGCGGAGGAGGAGGCCGCGGCGTACGGCGGCGCCTACGTCACGTTCCAGCCGGGTGCCCGTTCCGCGTGGCACATCCATCCCGGCGGGCAGCGCCTCATCGTGACCGACGGCGTCGGCCGCACCCAGCAGTGGGGCGGGCCGGTCGAGGAGTTCCGGGCCGGCGACGTGATCTGGTGCCCGCCCGGCGTCAAGCACTGGCACGGCGCCTCGCCGACCACCGCGATGACGCACATCGCGCTCACCGGCGTCCACGACGGGCGGAGCATCGACTGGTTGGAGAAGGTCACCGACGAGGAGTACGCCGCCGTCGCCGGGGACCGGGAGTCAGCGCTGTAGCGGCAGGCGGGCCCGCACGGTCCAGCCGGGGGGGCGGCCCTGGCCGTGCCGCCGCGCTCATGACGGTCTTTCAGTGTTTTCACTGATGCCTTCCGCGCCTGCCTGAGCCAGTGTTGACGGGTCGGCACACACCGAACGCCCGACGGAGTCCTGTCGCCGCAGGACTCCGTCGGGGCCTTCGCGTTCACCGGGCCGCCAGCTCCCGGAACCGGTCCGCGGCCGCCGCGGTCACCGCGGCGCCGTGGCCGAAGACCGCCACCTCGAAGCGCAGTTGCGCCAGGCGGGCCACGCCGGCGTCCGCCGCGGCGGCGTCGGCGGTCATCAGCCGCGGCGTCCGGCGGACCTTCGTGCCCCCACCGCCGGCCGCGTCACCGGCGAACAGCACCCCGCCGTCGCGGTCCAGCAGATACGACACGTGACCGGGGGTGTGGCCCGGCGTGTGCACGGCCGTGAAGCCGGGCAGCGCCAGCGGCCCGTCGGCGCTGATCACCTCGTCGACCGCGACGGGCTCCGGCGTGCCGGTGAACAGCTTGCTGACCTTCTGCAGCGCGGTCAGCGGCAGCGGCGCCGCGCCGGTGATGACCGGCACGTCGATCGCGTGCGCGACCGTCCGCGCGCCGGACCTGCGGGCCAGGTCGGCGGCGCCGCCGGTGTGGTCGGCGTGCCAGTGGGTGAGCAGGATCGCCCGCACGTCGCCGACGGCCCGGCGGGCCTCGTGCAACGCCTGGTCGATCTTCGCCGACCGCCGGGGCAGCCCGGTGTCGACGAGCACGACCCCGTCGTCGACCACGACCAGGTGCGCGTGCACGAACGCGATGCTGATCTCGAACACCCCGTCGGCCACCTGACGCATGGCGTCCACCGTATCCGTCGCCCGCCGATGGGGTTTGATTGCTGGGGTCAGGCACCAGCCGACGCGAAAGGATCATTCCGATGGCAAAGGTCATCTCCACACTGTTCATCTCGGCCGACGGTGTGGCCGAGATCGACCCCGACTGGCACTTCCCGTACTTCGACGAGAACATGGGGCGTGCCGTCACCGAGGACTACGACACCTCCGACGTGCTGCTCATCGGCCGCGCGACCTACGACAGCTTCGCCGGCGCGTGGCCCGACCGGGAGGCGGCCGGCGGCGAGGACGCACCGTTCGCCAAGCAGCTCGGCGACGTGCGCAAGGTGGTCGTCTCGCGCCAGCCGCTCGAGTTCACCTGGCGCAACTCCGAGCTGATCCAGGGCGACCTCGTCGACGCCGTCACCGCGCTCAAGGCCGACGCCGGCATCAAGGGCATCCTCATCCCCGGCTCGATCTCCGTGGTGCAGCAGCTGCTCGCCGCGGGGCTCGTCGACGAGCTGCGCCTGCTGGTGCACCCGGTGGCGGCGCGCAAGGGCCGCCGGCTGTTCGACGACGGTGCCGCGCCCTACCACCTGAAGGTGACGGCGACGGAGGCGTTCCCGACCGGCGTGATCCGCGTGATCTACGCGCCGGCCGAGGCGCCCACTGCCGCCGGCTACGACGACATCAAGGACCAGGTGCCCAAGGCGGAGTGAGCGGTGCGCGACGGGCGGGCCGCTGCGGTGACCCGCCCGTCTCGCCCGTCAGCCGGTTGCGGGCGTCGCGGCCAGCAGCAGTACCGACGCGGCGGCGAAGGCGGCAGCACCGAGGAACACCAGGCCCGGCAGGTCGCAGGTCAGCGACCACGCGAACGCCACGCCCGCCACGGCCGGCACCACCGTCTCCGCCAGCGCACCGATGCCGGTCACCGCGCCCTGGACGGTGCCCTGCTCGTCGGGGCCGGTGGCGCGGGACAGCCACGACTGCGCTGCCGCCGCGCCGACGGAGCCGAGCACGCCGATGGCCTGCACCACGTAGATCACCCATGGTGCGGCTGCGGCGGCGGTACCGGTGAGCGCCACCACGCCGACGGCGCCTCCGAGCACGGCGGCTCGTTTGTCACCGAGCCGCCGCACGAGCGGGCCGGTGAGCCGGGCCTGGAACGCGGCGCCGGCGAGCGCGCCCGCGGCCATGGTGGCGCCGATCTGCGCGGTGCCCCACGCGAACTGGGCGGTGACGAAGAACGTCCAGGTGACCTGGCCGGTCATGCGGGCGACGTCGGCGCAGAGCCGGGCCCACGCGAGCCGGGCGAGCACCGGCCGGCGCAGCACCGCGGCGAGAGCGCCGGCCGGGTTCGCGACCCGCAGGCTCAGCGGCGTGCGCCGGTCGCCGGGGCGGGACTCGGGCAGGATGAGCCAGCCGTACGCGACGTTGGCGAAGGCGAGCCCGGCCGCGGCGTAGAACGGCAGCCGCAGGTCGACCGCGCCGAGCAGCCCGCCGAGGGTGGGGCCGGCGACGAAGCCGAGCCCGAACGCGGCGCCGATGAGCCCGAACGCGCGGGCCCGCCGGTCCGGTTCGGTGACGTCGGCGACGTAGGCGTTGACGACGGTGTTCGTGCCCGCGCAGGCGCCGGCGACCGCGTGGAACAGCACCAGCAGCCACACCGTTGGCGACATCGCGTGGGCCAGGTAGTCGATGCCGAGGCAGGTCAGGGAGGCGAGCAGGACGGGGCGCCGCCCGTACCGGTCGGACAGGCGCCCGAGCAGGGGGGAGGCGAGGAACTGCAGCAGGCCGTAGCTGGAGCCGATCAGCCCGGACCAGCGGGCGCCGTCGGCGGCCTGCCCGGTGATGTCGGTGAGCAGGGCGGGGACGATCGGCACGATCAGGCCGAGGCCGAGCATGTCGATGAAGACGGTGACGAGGAGGAAGGAGAGGGCGGGTGCCCGGCGCATCGTGACTCCTGAGTCTCGTAAAGGGGCCATGGCCCCCTCGAAACTCCCGATGCGCGCCGGCGTACGGCCGCCCGAAGGTACGGAGGATCAACGTATCGCGGCCGTCAAATGATTTTCCGCGACCTGCTTTAGTGTGCTGGCGTGACCGCCGAGGTGCCCTACCGACCGCTTCCGGTCGACCAGTCGGCCGTTCGCTACGCCCACGGCCCGGACTCGTTTCCGCAGCCGGGAGTGTGCTCGACAACCTGGTCCACCACGGCGACATTCCGGTCACCATCGGCGTGTTCGTCGACCCCGGCGTCCTGCAGGGTGCCGAGGATCCGAAGCACCGCAACGCGGAGTATGACGCGTTCGACGATCGCTACGTCACCTTCCTGCTGACCGAGATCATTCCTCAGGTCAGCAGGCGCTACTCGATCACCGAGGACCCCGGCCGGTGGGGAATCTGCGGCGGCAGCAGCGGCGGCAACTGCGCCTTCACGGCCGCGTGGCTGCGCCCGGACAGGTTCCGCCAGGTCATCTGCTTCCTGTCCAGCTTCACGCAGATGCCGGGCGGTAACCCGTACCCCGAGCTGATTCCCAGCAGCCCCCGCAAGCCACTGCGCATCTTCATGCAGGCGGGCCATCGCGACCTGCACTGGAACGAGCCCGAGCGCAACTGGCTCGCCGGCAACCTGCGCGTGGCAGCCGCACTGGCCGAAGGCGGCTATGACTTCCGCCTCGTCCTCGGCGACGGCGGCCACAGCCCCAACCACGGCGGCGTCCTGCTACCGGACGCCCTGCGCTGGCTGGCGCGGCCGGGCGCCGCCCCTGGCGGGCTCGCTCAGCCGCGCTGAGCGTTGCTGGCGGCCTCGACGCGGGCGTCCGCGCCGGGGAAGACCAGCGCGTCGTGCCCGGTGTCCAGCCAGTGCACCTCGTACGGTGGCGTGCCGTCGTCGTGCCGCAGGGCGGTTACCACGCCGACCCGGCGGTGGTCCCCGACGTGGGTGCCTTCCTCGATGATCCGGTCGCCGACCTTTGCCCTCATCATCAGCTCCTTGGCGTCGTCACGTCCGTGGCATCACGGTGTTCTTCCCGTCCCGGCACCCGCTAATCCCCGGGAGCCGCGGCGGGCGAACGGCGGCGCGTGTTCGGAGCGCAGGCCGACGCCGATGAGGTACGCGGGTGCGAAGGACAGCCGCGGGAAGCGTCGGAGCAGCGCCAGGACCAGCTTGGGTGGGCCGGCGCGCCGCCCGGCGAGCGTCGGCGTGATCAGTGCCCGGTGCATGAGCCGCTGCAGGGTCTGCACCGCGATGGTCGGCAGGAGCCGGCGGGCGCGGACCGTCGCCAGGTCCGCCGGGGTCACGGTGCCGCGGCGCAGCGGGGCGGCGAGCAGGGTCGCGGCGGCGACGGCGTCCTGCACGGCGAGGTTGATGCCGACGCCACCGACCGGCGACATCGCGTGTGCCGCGTCGCCGATGCACAGCAAGCCGTCGGTGTGCCAGCGGCGGAGCCGGTTGAGTCGCACGTCGAGATGCTTGACGTCGTCCATCGACGCCAGCGCGTCGACGCGGTCCGCCAGCTCGGGCATGATCGCGGCCACGTCCTGCCGGAACTGTTCGATCCCGGCCGCGCGCAGCCGGGCGTCGGTGCCTTTCGCGGCGAGGTACGCGATCTGCAGGTAGCCGGCCCGCGGGATGACGACCGCGATCCGGCCGGGTGCGGCGTGCGGGGTCAGCGCGGCGGCGTCCCAGGGTGTGCGGGGCAGCCGGAACCACCAGGCGTCCATCGGGACGGGGAACTCCCGGGGGCGCATGCGCTCGTCGGTGTGGGCGATGGACCAGCGGCCGTCGCAGGCCACGGTCAGGGTCGCCCGCAGCTCGCCGGTCGTGCCGTCCTGCGTGCGGTAGCGCACCCCCTGCACCCGGCCCGCCTCATGGATGAAGCCGGTCACCTCGGTGTCCATCCGGAGGGTGAAGGACGGTTCCTGCCGCGCCTCCTCGGCGAGGAGGTTGAGCAGGTCCCATTGCGGCACCATCGTGATGTACGGGTGCGGCTCCCGCAGCCGGTGGAAGTCCGCCAGGACGACGGTCTGGTCGCCGCCGACGGGCCAGTCGACCTGGTGCAGCCGGGAGTGTGGCAGTTCGGCGAACCGGCGACCGAGACCCAGCTCGTCGATCAGCCGTTGGGTGGACGGGTGGACGGTGTCGCCGCGGAAGTCGCGCAGGAAGTCACCGTGGCGCTCCAGCACGCTCACCTGTACCCCGGCGCGGGCGAGCAGCAGCCCGAGCGTCATACCTGCCGGGCCACCTCCAATGATCACGCAGGTCGGATCGGCCATGCTCACCCGCCTACCCGCGGTTCACCGGTTCATGCCGCGTGCCGGCGGCGACGACTCACCCCCGGTGGTGATCCTCCCGGACGGCCCCGGGTGGTATTCGCGCACCCGCGTCGAATCGCCCGCCGCAGCTGCGAGATTGGCGGCGAAGCATCGCGTGGGAGGGGATTGCCGGTGGACGACGGTCGTCGGGCAGCGGTGGCGTACGAGGTACGGCGGCACCGCGCGCCCCGCAGATTCGGCCGGCTGGGCCGGTTCACGGCGGGTGCGGCGTGTCTCGGCGCGGGTGGCCTCAGCGTCTGGCTGCTCATCCAGGCCGTGGCGGGACTGGACGGCCCGGCGGCCGGGGACCGCCCGGCGGCGACGGCGTCGGAGGCCGCGACGGGCCTGGACGCGGCCGCGAAGAGCCCGGCGGCGACGGCGGACAGGACCGTCTTTCCCGAACTGCGCGGGCTGAAGTGCGGTCAGGCGCTGCAACGGCTGCGGCTGCTGGGGTTCGACCAGGTGACGCTGGTGTCGGTGGACATGAAGATCGTCGACGTCGGCGCGCCGAACGACTGGTCCGTCGCCGCCGAGGCCGCGACGCCGAACCGGGCCGGCGGGCCGACGCCGATCTGCCAGCCGGACGGGCGGCCGAGCACGGTCAGCAGGTGGTGCGCGAAC
>NZ_JBFAPO010000009.1:0-14879 GCF_040676755.1 Dactylosporangium sp. NPDC049525
TTTCGTCAGTTCGAAGGATCAAGCGGTGACCGTCTCCATCTCCTCAACCACCTCAAAGGTGGGCGATTCGTACACCACTTCCGTGGACGTGACCCGGGGCGTCCGGGCTCGCCGAGCGCGGTGCGTCCAGGCTCGCCGAGCGCGGGGCGTCCGGGCTCACCCAGCGCGGGCGTCCGGTTACCGCCCTTGGCAGTGACCGGACTCCGTAGCTGCCCTGCGTCCTGCCGTCTGCCGCATCGTCTTGCCACTGCCCGCCTTGTCGGTCAGGTGATCTGGCGGGGCTGAGCCGCATACCCGCATTCGCACCGGAACCCGTAGATCGACCCACCGACCCCGCCGAATTCGCCCGTCCGCACCTGCCCGACGAACCACATCGGCCGCCCGCAGCAGGCGGGCCACTGCGGATGCGCCTGAAGCGACTCCGGTCTCCCGCCGAGCCGCCCCACGTCGTCCCATCGCCGCTCACCGGCCGGGGCCAGCCGCAACCGCAGCGGCTGCGGGTCCTCGTCCGGCGCATAGCCCGGACACGACTCGGCGCGCTCCTCGTCGAACCTCCCCAGCCGCCAGCCATAGTCGCTGCGCAGGTCCTCGTCGGCGTCGCACTCGGAGCAGAAACTCATCACGAACGGATGCCCGCCTCCCCGCAACGCGGCCGGCAACAGCGCGTCGCCCACCAGCAGCGGCACCGTGAGCGGCAGCGCACAGCCCAGTCCGCGCGGGTCCTCGAACACCGTGCCCGGGTCGACGAACGCCGCCAGCCGAGGGTCGGCCTTCCGGGCGGTCACGATCGTGCGGGACACTGGCGCGTACCGGCGCTCGGCCGGCCCGTCCGCCGGCACCCACACGCCCCGCGCACCGCACATGTCGTTGATCGCCTCGGATGCCTGCCCGAGGCGCGCCAGATGGGCGAGGGCTCGGTCGGTGTCGACCCCGAGCAGCAGCTCGACCCGGGCCGAGTCGAGATCCGACGGCGTCTCATACCGCCGGACCTCAGCGGGCGGTGACGCGGCGATCCGATCGGCGAGCCGGTCCACGATGTCGTCGGGGGCACCTTCGGACGTCCGCCAGAAGTCGACCCAGTCAGCGTCGATGAGCCGGGCCACGGCAGCGTCGGTGAAGTCCTCCAGCACCGTGCCACGGTAACGGCCGCTCATGCCACGAACCTGATCTCTGGATACCGCGCCGACGCCCCGTCGAGCAGCGTCGAGCCGACGCTACGCAGGTGCAGGTCGAAGAACGCGCCGACATACGCCCTGGCGACGGCCGCCACCCGTGGGCCGTCGATCGTGCCGTAGGCGTCGGCGGTCTGCGCGCCGGGCAGCGCGGCGAGGGTCGGCACCATCAGCACCGAGTCGTGGAACGACAGGTGCCGCGCGTCGGTCATCCGCAGCTCGCGACGCCAGCCGCGGAGATGGTCGGCGAACGCGCCCCAGCCGGGGGTGTTGCCGCGGTCGGTGTCGCCCGCCGCGAACAACAGGAACGGCCGGTCCAGCCCGGTGGCGGCGTCGGCGCCGTAGAGCGCGCCGTCGAGGTTGATCCCGGCCCGGATGCGGCGGTCGTCGTGCATCACCTGCGCGGCCGTGGAGCCGCCGAGCGAGTGGCCGAAGACGCCGACGTGGGTCAGCCGCAGCGAGCCGCACGTCCCGGCCGGGAACCGGCGCCGCTCCACGTCGGGGTTGCCGCCGGCGTCGAGGATCGCCAGGCGGTCCAGCACGAACCGGAGGTCGGCGGACCGGACGGCGACCATCTTCGCGGCGAATGCGTCGAACTGGGCCGGGTCTTCGATCTGCGCGATCAACGCCATGATCGTGTTGGGTTCCACCCGCCCGCCGGGGAACTCGACGGCCAGGGGGTCGTGGGTGTGGTCGACGGTCACCACGACGTGGCCACGGCTGGCGAGTTCCTCCACGAGCGCGGCGCTGGAGTTGCGTTCGGCGCCGAAACCGGGCGAGAACAGCACCACTGGCCAGCCGCCGGGCCGCGCGGCGACCGGGGCACCGGCGTGCGCGTGCGTGCGGACCTCGGCGAGGCCTGGCAGGTCCCGCTGGACGCCGCTGACCGTCTCGGCGAGGTCCCGTCCGACCGGCCCTGCCTCCGCCGGGGTCAGCCACGGTGCGGGCGGCCCAGCCGGATGCGCCGTCGGATACCACAACTGGACCATGAGCTCCCTGGGCCGGGCGGGCGTCACCCACGGATCGGCCCGGGACGGGTCGACGAGGTGCAGCGGCACCGTCCCGATCGGGTGCGGCCCGGTCGGTGCGGGCAGCCGGAACGCCGGTCTGGTGCCCTTCGGAGCGGCAGCGGCCGGCAGCGCGGGAAACAAGGTCAGGCCGGCGCTGATGGCTGCGGCGGCCAGCAGCCGGCGCCGGGGTAGGGCCAGGGGGTGCATGGTGGGTCCTCTCGCTCAAGGTGCCGCCGAAGGTAGCCCTGCCCCGGCGGCTGTGTCGTCGTCCCCAGGACCGACCCGGATCCGGCCGTGTCCGACCTGAGTAGGACACCCATGGTGTGCCTGACGATGACGACGCGGCACCCGCGCGCCGCCTACCTTGCCCGCATGACAACGACGTTCGCGGTCGAAGTGACCGACCTGGTGAAGGTGTATGGAACAGGCGACACCTCGGTGCGCGCGCTGGACGGCGTCGGCGTCGCGTTCCCCGCAGGTGAGTTCACCGCGATCATGGGCCCCTCCGGGTCGGGCAAGTCGACGCTGATGCACTGCCTCGCGGGGCTGGACTCCGCGACGTCGGGCTCGATCAGGTTGGGTGGCACGGAGCTGGCCGGCCTGTCCGACAAAGCGTTGACGCTGCTGCGCAGGGAACGGGTCGGGTTCGTGTTCCAGTCCTTCAATCTGCTGCCGACACTGACCGCCGAGCAGAACATCCTGCTGCCGTTCGACCTCGCCGGCCGCAAACCCGATCGCGGTCGCCTCGCGCAGGTGGTGTCGGTGCTAGGCCTCGGCGAGCGGCTGCGGCACACGCCGAGCCAGCTCTCCGGTGGCCAGCAGCAGCGGGTGGCGTGTGCCAGGGCACTGCTCGGCCGCCCTGACGTGGTCTTCGCCGACGAGCCGACCGGCAACCTTGACTCCCGCACCGGGGCGGACGTCCTCGAGGTCCTGCGGCGCAGCGTCCGGGAGCTGGGCCAGACCGTGGTCATGGTGACGCACGACCCTGTCGCGGCGTCCTACGCCGACCGTGTGGTGATGCTCGCCGACGGTCGCATCGTCGACGAGCTGCGCCGCCCTACCCCCGAGGCGGTCCTGGACCTGCTCAAGCGACTGGGGGCATGACGTGCGCACCACACTGGCTGGTCTTCGCCCCCGGCGGCTCGTGCCCACCACGCTCGCCATCGTGCTGGCCGTCGGGTTCGTGGCCGGCATCATGATCTTCGGGGACACGACCCGTGCCGCGCTCCTGGACGAATATGCGCGGTCGGCCCGCAACGTCGACCTTGCGGTGACGGCCGCCGACGGGACCCGACTGCCATTGTCCACAGTGGATGAGGTCCGCCGTGCCGGCGGTGTCACCTCCGCCGAAGGGCGCATGGCGGAGCAGGCGCCCCTCATCGACCGTGAGGGCCGCCTCGTCACCGAGTTCGGCGTCCCCGGCCACGCCGTCGATGCCGGTGACCGTCCCGAGCTGAGGCAGTTCGACCTGCGCACCGGCCACGTGCCGGAGGCAGATGGGGACGCGGCGCTCGACGCCCGCAGCGCCCGCCGGACCGGCTACCGGGTCGGCGACACCATCGCTGTCGTCGGCGCTGATGAACAGCGGCACGAGTTCCGGCTCATCGGGATCGTCGACATCGCCGGCGTGGACGGCGGCAACACCTCCACGGTCGTGCTCACCCGACCGGCACTCGTGCGGCTCACTGGCGCCAGCGGCTTCCGCGAGGTCGTCGCGACCGTCGCCAGCGACACCGCACCGTCGGACGTCCGTTCCCGTGTGACCGCGACAGGGAAGGTGCGCACCGGCGACCAGCTGCGCCGCGACCTGGCCCGAGAGGCGTTCGGGCAGATCGACGGATTGCTCGTCGGCCTGCAGCTGTTCGCCGTGGTCGCGGTGCTCGTCGCCGCGCTCGTCATCGCCAACACGTTCAACATCCTGCTCGCGCAGCGGATTCGGGAGACGGCGCTGCTGCGGTGCGTCGGCGCGACCCGCGCGCAAGTGTTCCGGCGGGTCGTCGCCGAGGCCGCCGCTGTCGGATTGACCGGCGCGGCGCTCGGGGTCGGCGTCGGCCTCGCGGTCGGCTTCGGGTTGTCGCGGGGCGCGGCCCTGCCCGGGATCGGGTTACCCAGTGGCCCGCTGGTGGTGGGTGTTTCGCCGGTACTGGTGGCGTTGCTCCTCGGTGTCGTCCTGACGGTCGTGTCGGCGCTGGTGCCGGCGGTCCGGGCGACCCGGGTGCCGCCGATCGCCGCGCTGCGCGTCACCCCGCTCGCCCGCGGCGCCGGCCGGCGTGGACGGGTGATGCTCGTCGCGGCCGCGGCGCTGCTCGCGCTCGGTGGGGTCGCACTGACCGTGGTGGGCCTGCGCACCGGTGACCCGCAGACCGCGATGGCGATCGTCATGGCCGGCGGCACGTGCGTATTCCTCGCGGTGCTGCTGCTGTCGCCGCTGTTCATCGGCCCGCTCGTGTCGGCGTTCGGGTGGCTGCCCGGCCTGTTGGTCGGCGCGCCGGTCCGCCTGGCCACCGCCAACGCCCGGCGCAACCCGGGACGCACGGCGGCGACGACGGCCGCGCTGCTCGTCGGGGTGGCGTTGATGGCCGGCGGCAGCACCATCGCCGCAACCGTCAACCGCACCGCCGAGGCCCAGCTCAACCAGGCGTTCCCCGTCGACTACCTGCTCACTCCGGCGGTCACCGGCGGCGACCGGCCGGCGACGGTCCCGGCGTCGGTCACCGCCGGGTTGCGCACCGACCCCACGTTCGACCTGGTCGCGGCGGTCAGGCAGGACACCGCGAAGACCACCGGCGGGGCGCTGCTCGTCGGGACCATCGACGAGGCGGCGATCGGCACGGCGTACCGGCCCGCGGTCACCACCGGCCGGCTGGCGGACCTGCGCCCCGGCACCGCCGTCGTGTCCAGCGGCTCCGACGTGCTCATCGGCCTGCGCGTCGGCGATCAGCTCCGGCTGGCAGGCCCTGCCGGCCGCACGATCACGCTGACGGTCGCGGCGACGGTCCAGAGTGCGACGCTCGTCGGTGACGTCGTGATCACCGCAGCCGACTACGAGGCGCTGTTCCCGGGGACGGCCGGCGACTCCCTCGTCATGCTCCGCGCCGCCGGCGGCGTGCCCACAGCGACGGCGCGCGACCGGCTCGACGCCGCACTCGCAGCGCACCCGCTCATCCAGGTCGGCGACCTCGCCGAGTTCCGCGACGAACGCAACGCCGCGATCGACCAGATCGTCGCCGTGATCGCCGTCCTGCTCGCGCTCACGCTGATCATCGCGCTCGTCGGCATCGCCAACACGCTGTCGCTGTCGGTGCTTGAACGCACCCGGGAGTCGGCGCTGCTGCGGGCCCTGGGCCTGACCCGCGGGCAGCTGCGCGCGACGCTGCTCGCCGAGGCGTTACTCATGGCGGCGGCCGGTGCCGTCGTCGGTGTCGTGTTCGGCCTCGTCTACGGGTGGCTGACCGTCGACGCGGGGTTCGGCGACGTGGAGACCCTCGTCGCGATCCCGGTCGGGCAGCTGGCGGCGTTCGTCGGGCTCGCCGCCTTGGCGGGCACACTCGCCGCAGTCCTGCCGTCACGCAGAGCGGCAAACGTCGCCGTCGTCGTCGCCCTGGCCGATTGACGACCTATCGTGGACGACGTGTGGAACGGCGAACACCTGCGGCGCGTCAGGACCTGGCTGTTCGACGGGGGCATAGCGGGATCCGTGCTGTATGTGACGCTGATGGAGCGCGGACTGGAGCCGGCCGTCGCCGCCATCGGGCTGGTCATGGCGGTCGCGATGCTGGGCCGTCGTCGCTACCCCGTGACCGTCGCCTGCATCGTCTACACGGCGGCGCCACTGCACCTGCTGTTCGACGACGCGATGCGCCTCTATGACGTGGCGGTGCTGATCTCGATGTTCGCCGTCGTCAAGTACCGGCCGCAGCTCTTCTGGGGCATCCTCGCCGGCGTCGGCGCGGGTCTCGGCGTCGTGATCGGCGCCGCCGTCGAGGCCCGCAAGACCGACAACTTCGGCACCATCACCTGGGTCGTCGGGGCGCTGACCGTCGCCGTGTGGTTCTCCGCGTACGGGGTGCGGACCAGGCGGCTGTATGTCGCGAGCCTGGAGGAACGGGCCGCCACCCTCGAGCGCGAACGCGACCACCTGGGCCGCCTCGCGGCCGCCGACGAACGGGCCGCGATCGCCCGGGAGCTGCACGACGTGGTCGCGCACAGTCTGAGCGTGATGATCGTCCAGGCGGACGGCGCCGGGTACACCCTCGACCCGTCCGCCGCGCGGGCCCGCGAGGCGCTCGACACGATCGCCGCCACCGGTCGCGACGCACTCGAGGACATGCGTCGCGTCGTCAGCGTCCTGCGCGGCGCGTCGCCGGGGGTGGAGGACGCGTCCAGGCGGCGGGTCGGTCTCGCGGAGCTCGACCGGCTCGTCGAGCGGGCCGGCCTGCGGGTCGACCTTGACACGGTCGGCACCCCGGCGGGGCTGAGCGTGGCGGAGGAGCTGACCGCGTACCGGATCGTTCAGGAATCCCTGACCAACACCCTCCGGCACGCGGGACCCGACGCGAAGGTCACGTTGCGGCTGGAGTACACGCCCGGGCACGTCGCGATCATGGCGACGGACGACGGCGCCGGTCGCCCCACGGCCGCCACCGGCCCGGGCGGCCATGGACTGGTCGGCATGCGGGAGCGGGTCGCGCTGCACGGCGGGACCGTGACCGCCGGGCCGCGGTTCGACGGAGGTTGGAGCGTCAACGCCACGATCCCCAGAGCACCCCGGGCCGCGTCCGCCGATCGGGTGGCCGCGGTGGATGAGGATCCGGTGCCGCCTGCCGGGGTCTTGGGTGACAACAGGATCGCCGGTGTGGTCGAGGCCGGCCCTGTGGTCGAGGTCGGCGGTCGGGGTGTGGTCGAGGCTGGCGGCGGTGGCGTGGTCGAGGCCGACGGCCATGGTGTGGTCGAGGCCCGAGGTGATGTGGTTGCGGCCAGCCGTGTGGTTGAGGCAGGAGCCCGCGGTGTGGTCGAGGCAGGCACGGGTGGTGTGGTCGAGGCTGGCGGCCGTGGTTTGGTCAGGACCAACGGCGCTGGTGTGGTCGAGGCCAGCGGTGATGTGGTCGAGGTCGGCGCCCGTGGTGTGGTCGAGGCAAGCGGTGGTGTGGTCACGGGTGGTGCCCTCAGTGCACCAGAGACTGGCCGGTGGGGAGCCCGGTGATTCGGCTGGTGATTGTCGACGACCAGGAGCTGATCCGGGCGGGGTTCCGTATGGTCCTGTCAGCGCAGGACGACATGGTGGTGGTGGGTGAGGCAGGGGACGGGGCGGAGGCGCTGCGGCTGCTGCGCCGGGTCGAGGCCGACGTCGTGGTGATGGACATCCGGATGCCGGTGATGGACGGGATCGCGGCGACCGAGGCGTTATGCGCGCTGCCGGGTGGGCCGCGCGTGCTGATCCTGACGACGTTCGACACCGACGAGGACGCGTTCGCGGCGTTGCAGGCGGGGGCGAGCGGGTTCCAGCTCAAGAACGCGCCGCCAGCGAGTCTGCTGGCGGCGATCCGGGCAGTTGCCGGCGGGGACGCGATGGTGGCGCCCAGGGCGACCCGGAGTCTGTTGGACCGGTTCGCGGGGAAGTTCGTGACGGCGCCGCCGGTGGTTGACGACCCGGACGCCGTGCGGCGTCTCGCCAGCCTCACGGACAGGGAGCGGCAGGTGCTGCTGCTCGTTGCCGAAGGGCTGTCCAACGTGGAGATCGGGGAGCGGCTCAACGTGGCGGAGACGACCGTGAAGACGCACGTGGGGCGGGTGCTGACGAAGCTGGAGGTGCGTGACCGGGTGCAGGCGGTCGTGTTCGCCTATCAGATCGGACTGGTCCGCACCGACTGATGCTCCGCCCGGGGATGCCGGGACGCGGCGTCTCCCCAAAGATCCGTCGAGGTTCGCGTGGGGTACGCCGCTTGGAGTGATTCCTGCGAATGGTCCAGCGCCGTCGGGGGAGGGGCATCACCCGGTGCCACAGCACGACGAAACCATCGATCTCGGGGTGGGCTGGTGCAGGTCAGCAGGGGCAGCGCCGCGTCCGGTATCGGGGGACGGTGGCGACGAGCCCTAGGGGATCGGCCCGACTTGAGGTGGGGGACCGGTTCGTCCTGCCGCACGAGTCGCCGGGCGGCGCCGGCCGGAAGGCTGCTTGTCAGAGACGCCTACCGATAGGAGCGGCCCGTGACGACACGCAGGACCATTCTGAAAAGCGGCGCGGTGACGGCGTTCGTGGCCGCCGGTGGCACCGCGCTGGCACCCGTCCCCGCCGCGGCGTCCGGGCCCGGGCCGGACCGGGACGCCCTGCAGGAGGCCGTGGCGCGGCTGGGTGCCAACGGTGCGTCGGGGATCCTCGCCGAGGTCCGGGACCGGGACTGGATCTGGCGCGGCAGCGCGGGCGTCGCCGAGCTCGGCGGCACCCGGCCGGTGCAGCCGCAGGGACGGTTCCGGGTCGGCAGCGTCACGAAGTCGTTCGTCGCGACCGTGGCGTTGCAGCTCGTCGCGGAGCGTCGGCTCAGGCTCGACGACCCGGTGGAGCGCTACCTGCCCGGGGTGGTGCCTGGCGGCGGGCGGATCACCGTGCGGCATCTGTTGCAGCACACCAGCGGCCTGTTCGACTACACCGACGCGCTCCTCGCCGAGGCCACCGTGGAGGACCTGGTGCGGATGCGGTACCGGTCGTGGGCGCCGCGGGAGCTGCTGGCGTATTCGTGGGGTGAGGCGCCGCTGTTCGAGCCGGGTGCCGGCTGGTCGTACTCGAACACCAACTACATTCTCGTCGGGCTGTTGATCGAGCGGGTCACCGGCCGGCCGTACGGCAGCGAGGTGACCCGGCGGATCATCCGCCCGCTCGGGCTGCACCAGACCGAGGTGCCCGGCCACGATCCGGACATCGCCGGCCCGCACGCGCACGGGTACCTGCCGCTCGAACGCGACGGCGGTGTCGTGCCCGTCGACATCACCCGGTACGAGCCGTCGATCGCCTGGGCGGCGGGGGAGATGCTGTCCAGTGCCGCGGACCTCAACCGGTTCTACGGCGCCCTGGTCCGGGGGCGGCTGTTGCCGGCGCCGCTGCTGGCGCAGATGCAGGCGACCACCGGGCCGGAGAGCTACGGCCTGGGACTGCTCTCGCTGACCCTGCCGTCCGGCGCGACGCTGTGGGGGCACACCGGCGGCATCTTCGGCTACGAGACGTTCGCGATGGGTACCGCTGACGGCCGGCGACAACTGACCTTCTCGGTCAACCCGTGGGGGCCCAGCGAGCCGGACGACTCGCTGCTCCAGCTGCTGACCCTGGCGTTCGACGGCACGGCAGCGGGGGTGGCACGCGGGACCGCCGTGCAAAGACTGCCGAAACTGGGCCACTTCTAACAGGAGAGCGGCGAGAAGCGAGCGGGTAAGAGAGAGCGGCGCCGCAGGTCCGGAGGGGGGCCTGCGGCGCCGCGTGGCGGACGTCAGGGACGCGCCGCCCAGCGCTGGGCGCCGGTGCCGTTGCAGGTGTACAGCTGGACCTTCGTGCCGTTGGCGGTGCCGGAGGCGGTCACGTCGACGCACTTACCGGAGCCGGTGGCGGTGATGGAGCCGTTGGCGTTGAAGGCGAACTTCTGCGCCGCGGTGCCGTTGCAGTCCCAGATCTGGATCTTCGTGCCGTCGGCGGTGCCGTTGCCGTTGACGTCGAGGCAGCGGTTGCCGTAGACGCGCAGCTCGGCAGCGGCGGTGCGGGTCCACTTCTGGTTCGTGCCGCCGTGGCAGTCCCAGATGTGCACCTGCGCGCCGGGGGTGGTGCTGACGCCGGAGACGTCGAGGCAGCGGTTCGCCTGCGGGTTGGCCAGCGACACGGCGGTGCCGACCGGCGGGATGGTCGGGGTGAGGCTGCCGGGCACCGACTGCAGGGCGGTGTACCAGCGGGCGCCCATCTTGTCGTAGCCGGCGGCGTTGGGGTGCACGCCGTCGGCGAGGTCGGCGGTCGTGATCGCGGAGTGCATGTCGACGAGGTGGGTGAGCGGGCCCTTCGTGGCGACGATGCCGGGCAGGGCCGCGTTGTACGCCTGGACGCGCGCCTCGAGGGTCGCGTTGGTCTCCGGGGTGATCTGCGCGACGAACAGTTCCACCGACGGGGCGGTCGCCCGGATCTTGTCGATGAGGGCCGACAGGCGTGCCGGGGCGTTGGCGACGTCGTAGTTCTGGTTCATGTCGTTGGTGCCGATGTGCAGCAGGATGGTGCGCGGCGTGTACGTCTGCAGCCAGCCGACGATGTTGGTGTCGAGCTGGTCGATCCGCCAGCCGGAGTGGCCCTCGTGGTCATGGTCGCCAAGCCCTGCCGGGCCGTTGAACCCGGATCCGACGAAGTCCACGGTGTACCCGCCGGCGGCGAGCCGCTGCCACAGGTTGATCCGGTAGCCGCCAGGCACGTTGAACCCGTCGGTGATCGAGTCGCCGAGTGGCATGACCCGGACGCCGCCGTTGGACTCGGCCTGCGCCGGCGCCGCCGTGGTGAGGGTGAATCCGGCGGCCAGGGCGAGCCCGAGCCCGGCGGCAGCGAGCCGCCTGAGATTGCGTCGCATGTGTTGGTTCCTCTCGTCTGGGCCGTCCGAGGGCGGTCCGCTCGGCGCGGGGGTCCTGGCGGGGACCCGGGGCGTTGCGGCAGGGACGGTCGCATCGAGTTTTGGCGATGTACGGCGGACCGGGGAGCCCAGTGGTGGACCGGACCGGTCGAACGCCACCTACGCTGCGCCGAGCGGTTGCCGACCGTGGGTGTTCCCCAAGCAGCGTCAACGCCTTGCAAGAACACGTTCGAATCCAGCAAAGATGAGTCTGGATATTGCGCAGTGGTGTCGACGGGGTTACGGTCCCTCTTGCACCGCACCGCCAACCGGTGTCCCGCAACCCACCCCGCCGTTCGATCGTCACCACCAGCGCCGACCAGCCCGACACCGCCAACTCGCGGCCGGCCGGCTGATGCCTCGCGCGGCTACGGCCCCCGTCGAAAGCGAGCAACACATGTTCCGGTCCATTCGAGGTGCCAGGCGGAAAGGGCGCTTCGCCGTCCTGACCGCGGGCACCACCCTCGCTGCCGCGGGCGTCGTCGTCGCAATGACGATGTCGCCGGCGTCGGCGGCCGCGACCGGCGGCGTCGGTGCGACGCTGCCCTACGTCGAGGTGCAGGCTGAGAACGCCGCCACCAACGGCACCGTCATCGGCCCCAGCGCCGCCTACAACACCCTCGCCGGTGAGGCGTCCTACCGCAAAGCGGTCACGCTGCAGGGCAGCGGCAAGTTCGTCGAGTTCACCACGCCGGTGGAGACCAACTCGATGGTCTTCCGGTACAGCATCCCGGACACCAGCAACGGCTCGGTGTACACGGCGCCGATCTCGCTGTACATCAACGGCACGCGGTCCAACAACTTCACGCTGACCAACGCGTACAGCCACTACTACAGCAGCTACCCGTTCAGCAACCAGCCGGGCAGCAATCACCACCACTTCTACGACGAGGTCAACCGCCTCTTCCCGCAGAGCTACCCGGCGGGCACGAAGTTCCGCCTGCAGGTCGACGCGGATTCGACGGCTTCGTCGTACACCATCGACCTCGCCGACTTCGAGAACGTCGCGGGACCGCTGTCGCAGCCGGCCGGCTCCGTCTCGGTGACCAGCAGGGGCGCCGACCCGTCCGGCGTGGCGGACTCGACGGCGGCGTTCAACTCGGCGATCGCCGCCGCGGGCGCTGGTGGCACGGTGTGGATCCCGGAGGGCACGTTCCGGATCCCCGGCAGCAACCCCGGCTGTGGCATGGGGTGCAGCCACATCATCGTGAACAACGTGACCATCAAGGGCGCCGGCATGTGGCGCTCGAGGGTCGTCGGCAATGCGCCCGGCTTCTACGGCAACTACGCGCCGTCGCCGAGCACCAACGTGCACCTGTCGGACTTCGCCATCTTCGGCAACGTCCAGGAGCGCAACGACGGTGACCAGGTCAACGGCATCGGCGGTTCGCTGACCAACTCGACCGTCGACCGGCTCTGGATCGAGCACGTCAAGGTCGGCGCCTGGATGGACGGACCGTTCAACAACCTGGTGTTCAACCAGATGCGGCTGCGCAACTACAACGCCGACGCGATCAACTTCCACAACGGCGTGACCAACTCGAAGGTCACCAACAGCCACGTCCGCAACCCCGGCGACGACGGCCTGGCCATGTGGGCGGAGCACAACGCAGACGCGAACAACTCGTTCGACCACAACACCGTCGAGCTGCCGATCCTCGCCAACGGCATCGCGATCTACGGTGGCCACGACAACTTCGTGACCGACAACCGGGTCATCGACTCTGGCCTCAGCCAGGGCGGCGGCATCCACGTCGCGCAGCGGTTCGCCTCGACCCCGATCGGCCGCACCGACGTGCTGCGCAACACGATCATCCGGTCCGGCAACCTCGACCCGAACTGGCAGTTCGGCGTCGGCGCGCTGTGGTTCGACGCCCGTGACGGCGTGATGAACGGCCTGACCAACATCGACAACATCCTGATCCAGCAGAGCCCGTACGAGGCGATCCAGTTCGTCTCGGGTTCGCAGATCAACAACGTGAAGATCAACAACGCGACGATCCAGAACACCGGCACGTTCGTGGCCCAGCTGCAGGTCGCCGGCGCCGCGACGATCACCAACAGCACCGCCACCGGTACCCAGGCATCCGCGCCGATCTACAGCTGCGGCGTCGGGTTCAACCTGACCGACGGCGGCGGCAACTCCGGCATCTTCGGCTCGACCGCGTGCCAGATGCCGGTGCCGACGTTCCCGCCGTACCTGCCCGACAACGGCTCCAACATCAGCGTCAGCCCGAACGCGCTCGGCTTCGGTTCCGTCGCGACCGGTGGCGCCAGCGCCGCGCAGGCCGTCACGGTCACCAACAGCGGCACCGCGTCCGCGCCGGTCGGCACGATCGCCGTCACCGGTGACTTCACGCAGACCAGCACCTGCGGCAGCAGCATCGCCGCCGGCGGGTCCTGCACGGTCAGCGTCACGTTCCGCCCGACCGCCGCGGGCACCCGCACCGGCAACCTGAGCGTGACCGCGGCCGGCGTCACCAGCACCGTTCCGCTGTCCGGCACGGGTGTCGCGCCCGGACCGGTCGTCAACGCCAGCCCCGGTTCGCTGTCCTTCGCCGGTACGGTCGTTGGCGCCTCCGCCCCGGCACAGACGGTGACGCTCACCAACTCCGGTACCACCGCCGCGACGGTTTCCGGGGTCACCGCGACCGGCGACTTCAGCCAGACCAACAACTGCTCCGCCCTCGCGGTCGGCGCGTCCTGCACGGTCACGGTGACGTTCACCCCGACCACGTCAGGTTCCCGCACCGGCACGCTCACCGTCGCCAGCAACGCCAACAACAGCCCGGCCACGGTCTCGCTGTCCGGCAGCGGCATCGGCAGCAGCACCAACATCGCCCTCAACAAGACGGCCACCGCCAGCAGCCAGGTCAACGGCACGCAGGCGGCGACCACGGCCACCGACGGCAACGCCGACACCTACTGGGAGAGCAACAACAACGCCTTCCCGCAGTGGGTCCAGGTCGACCTGGGCGCGACCAGCAGCATCGGCAAGGTCACCCTGAAGCTGCCGCCGGCCACCGCGTGGGCGACCCGCCGGCAGACCCTGTCGATCCTCGGCAGCACCGACGGCTCGAACTTCAGCACGATCGTCGGCTCCGCCGAGCGGGAGTTCAACCCGGCCACCGGCAACACGGTGAACCTGACCTTCACGGCGACCAACGCGCGGTACGTCCGCGTCAACATCACCGCCAACACCGGCTGGCCGGCCGGCCAGGTCGCCGAGCTGGAGGTCTACCCGGGCGGCGGCACCACGCCGACCACGCCGGTCCTCAGCGCCAACCCGAGCGGCCTCACGTTCGCCTCGCAGGCGCTGAACACCACCAGCGGCTCGCAGGCGGTCACGATCACCAACACGGGCACCGCGGCGGCCACCGTCTCCGGCGTCTCCGTCACCGGTGACTACCAGCAGACCAACAACTGCAGCTCGATCGCCGTCGGCGCGTCCTGCGTGGTCAACGTGAGCTTCCGGCCCACGGCGTCCGGCACCCGCACCGGCACCCTCACCGTCACCAGCAACGCGCAGAACAGCCCGACCACGGTCGCGCTGTCCGGCACGGGCGCCGGCGGCACCACACCCACCAACCTCGCGGCGGGCAAGCCGACCAGCGAGTCCAGCCACGTCCAGGTGTACGGCTCCGGCAACGTCACCGACGGCGACCAGAACTCCTACTGGGAGAGCGCCAACAACGCCTTCCCGCAGTGGGTCCAGGTCGACCTCGGCTCGGCGCAGAGCGTCACCAAGGTGGTCCTGCAGCTCCCCACGAACTGGGGCGCCCGCAACCAGACCATCCAGGTCACCGGCAGCACCAACGGCTCGAGCTTCTCGACGCTGAAGGACCAGGCGTCGTACGCGTTCACCGGCGGGGCGGGCAACACCGTCACGATCACGTTCGCGGCGCAGAGCGTCCGGTACGTCCGGCTCAACATCTCGGCCAACACCAGCTGGCCGGCGGGGCAGATCTCGACCTTCCAGGTCTGGAACATCTGACCTAGCCAGCGACAGGGCACGGGGTGCCGCCGGGGGTTGTGGGCGGCGGGGCCCCCCCGGGGGGGGGGGGGGGCCA
>NZ_JBFAPO010000009.1:14889-57785 GCF_040676755.1 Dactylosporangium sp. NPDC049525
GGAGGCCGCCCAGCGGACCTGGTCCGAGTGGCTCGCCGCCGTTTACGCCTGACCGCGCCGCGGGGGGCGGGGGCCCCCCCCGCGCCCCCCGGCGGGGCACGGGCGCCCCCGGCCGCCCCCCCCCCCCCCACCCCTCGTTGCGTGGTCAGTCCCACGGGTGCAGGACAGGGCTCCGGGCCAGGTCGAACTCGTTCCGCGTGGACGGCAGGCCCTGCCAGCCGTAGTCGATCACGACACGGACCTTGTCGCCGCGCCGCTGCACGGAGATGAGGAACGTCTGCTCGCCCCGTGCGGTCGGGTACGTCCGGCTCAACAGCACCGTCTCGTCAGCGCCGGGGCTGTCGGCCGTGGACACCTGCCGGTACCGCAGCGTGACCGGCGTCGGGTCCGTCCTCGAGGCGGCGCGCTGCACCGACGGGCAGCGGGCCACCGCCGACCGGACCTCGGCGAGGTACATGCTCGCGCCGCCCGAGCTGTAGGTCGCGTCGGTCCGGCTCGTCTCCGAGTTGCTCGGCGGCGACGGGACGTACAGCGTGGAGACCCCGCGACTGGGGGTCCGGGTCACCAGCTTCGCCTCGCTCGGGTGGTCCATCGTCGTGCACGGCGCCGGAAGCAGCTCGTCGAGGTAGTTCACCTCCGGTGGGAAGCAGGCGGTCAGTCGGGCGTAGCACTGATCCTCGGGCGCTGAGCCGACCGGGGGCTCCGGCGGCTGCTCTGACGACGGCTCCGGTGACGGCTTTGGTGACGGGGAGGTCGTCGGCACCGGAGGTGTCTGGGCGGACGGCTGGAACGCGAGCGCGGTGCCGCCGATGACGGCGAGGACTGCCAGCGCAGTCACCGCGAGGCGGATCCGGTTGCGGTGGGTACCGGCGCGGCGCAGGTCGGCCGGGTCGGCGAGGACCACTCTGTCGGCGTCCGTGCCGAGGACCGCCAGCTGGTCACTGATCGGGTCACGCATCGCGCTCACCGCCTTCCCTGCCGCCGCCGCTCACGACGTCGCAGGTGACGTCGCTGTTGGCGTTGCTCGTGACGTTGCTCGTGACGTTGCTCGTGACGTTGCTCGTGACGTTGCTCGTGACTTCCTTCATGGCGAGGGCCAGGGCCGCGCGGCCTCGGGACAGCCACGACTTCACCGTGCCGACCGCGACCCCGGTCTCCACCGCGATCTCCTCCACCGGCCTGTCGAGCAGGTAGTGCAGGACGAGGGCGCGCCGCTGCGCCGGTGGCAGCGTCCGCAGCATCGCGACGACGAGCAGCGTGTCCTCGCTCGGCGCCGGCGTCACCCCGCCGGGCGGGGCCTTCGCCGCGAACAGCCGCCGCACCGCGAGGCGCCGCCACCGGTCGGTCGCCAGCCGGTAGATCACGGTACGCAGCCACGACTCCGCCGACTCGTAGTCGCGCAGCCCTGACCATCGCTGCCAGGCCCGCACGTACGCCTCCTGGGTGAGGTCCTGGGCGTCGCCGAGGTCACCCGTCAGCCCGAAGGCGTAGCGCATCGTGCGGCGCGACGTCCCCCGGTAGAACTCGTCGTACGCCTCGCGGGCGTCCCTGCTCATGCCAGAGAACACGGCCAACCCTTCGGGAAGGTTGCGTTCGCCTACAGTGCGGATATGAGGCTCGTCCCGGTCGTGGAGATGGCCACGTCACAGCCCACCTATCTCAACCTGGATCACGCGACCCTGATCGCGCCGGTGCACCTGGACACCAAGGCGCGCGTGCTACGCAGGGACCAGGAGACGTGGGCCGTCACGTTCGTGGTCACCGTCGGCGACACGGCGGCGGTCTACGCGACGCGCCGCTCGTTCGCCACCGAGCAGGACGCGCTGGCGTGGATCGCCGCCGTCACCGAGGTCGTCCGCTGAAGGGCTTGTCGCCGGCTGCTCCTCAGACATGGTCAAGTGGCCTCGGCCGGTAGCCAGGCGGCTTTGCCGGTGGTCAGGGTGGGGCGACTGGTAGCCAGGTCGCCTCGGCCACGGCGCGGGTCGCGGCGTCCGTGTAGACGGCCGTGGCCAGCCATGCCTGGGCGAACGCGCTGCCGTCGTCCCCGGCGAGCCGCCCGAACGTGTCCCGGGGACGGGTGCACGCCGCCTCCGTCAACCGGTCGAGCAGGACCGCGCCGGTGTCGAGGCGGGCCCGCCGCAGGCGGGTGGCGTCCGAAGGACCCCGGCCCGCCGCGAACGTGTGCACGGTCCGCCCGCCGGACACCGTCCGCTCGACCTGCGCCGCCAGCAATCGCAGCACCGGATCGCCGGTCGTGGCGGCGGCCCTGCCGGCGACCGCCGTGAGCTGCGGCGTTGCCTGCGAGGGTGTGGCCTGCGCGGGCTTGGCCTGTGCGGCGTGATCGCCGTCCGGGGTGCCGGACGTGCCGGTGGTGTCCAGCGCCGCGAGCGTGCCGGTCTGCGGCAGGTGGCTACGGTGCAGCCGATCGAACGCGAGGTCCGCGTGCCCGCCCTGCGCCGCCGGCAGGTTCCAGCCGGTGCCGTCCAACGGCGCGACCGACAGCGGGAACACGGTGCCCGGTCGCGCCGGATCGGGCCGGGCGACCATCAGCAGCTCCAGGCCGGCGGTGTGGCCGAGGAGCCGCAGATTCTCCCGGTACGCCAGCGCCGGCGAGTCGTCAGCGACCCGCAGCGTCAGCGGGGTGCCGCCGGAGGCGGTTGCGTGGACGGCGTCGTCGCTGCCGGTACCCTCGATCCGGACCGACAGGAAGACCAGGTCGTCACCGGCCCGCCGGTCCGTCACCGGCAGGGCAAGAGCCTCGAACGCCCGGTGCACCTGCTCGCCGAGCGGCACCGCCCACAGCCTGGCCAGGGGCTCCTCGTGCCACCCGCAGCCGCCCGCGGTGACCGCACGCACCGACTTGCCCGCCCCGAGCTGCCGGGTCGCGGACGCCGTCGCACCAGACACGACGAGACCCGCCCGGGTCAGCGCCCGGTGGCTGAGCGCGGTCTCACCGAGCGCGACGGTCGCGTTGCCGGCCTTCGCGGCTCGCCGCGCGTCACCGGGCATCAGGTCCGCGATCATCCACAGACCACCGTCCCGGTCCACGACGTAGGTGACCACGCCCGCGTAGCCGGAGTCGGCGAGCACCGCCGTCGTGCACAGCCCGTGCAGCCGGAGGCTGCCCTGCAGCTCGTACGCCCGCCGGGCCGTGCCCAGCAGCCCCTCCGCCGGGCCGCCACCGGTCGACCGCAGCCGCTGCAGGACCCCGATGAGCTCCTGCAACGCGGCGGTCAGGTCCCAGAGCCGGAAATCGGGATCGCCGGTACGAGCGGCCCGCAGCATCGCGGCGACGATCCGGGCGGCGGCCGCTGGACGGTACACCTTGCACGCCTGCCCCTCATGCGCCGCTCGCAGCAGCGCGGTCCGCGCGACCGTCCCCGACCCGGTGACCCCTGCGGCCAGCACGTCGACGGCGGCCCGCCACAGGTGCTCGACCGCGGCCCGCTGCTGCACCGTCAACGGCTCCGCCGTCGCCTCCACCGGCACGGCGTTGCCGTCCGCAGCCGGCACGGCGGTGTCGTCGGTGCCCGGGTCCGTGGCGCCGACGACCTGGCTTGCGGCGGGCGCGGCCACGTCCCCCGCCCCCGCCGGCAGCGCAACGCCGACGGCGTCCTGTGAGGCCGTGGACGTCTCCGCCGCGGAACCCTCCGCGTACGCCGGGGCGAGCGCCAGCACCGCGGCGCGGTGCAGGCAGTTCGGCGCGAGCAGGCAGGTGCACGTCGCCGCGTCCGCTGACCGGACGACCCCGCCGTCCGTGACCAGGGTGACGGTGGTTGTGTCGTCAATCGCGACCGTGAACCGCCCGTCCTCGGCCGTGACCGGCAGCGCCGAGAAGCGCGTCACCGCCTCGTCGACCTTCTTGCGCAGCCGGGCCGGCAACGCGTCGACAGCCGCCACCAGAACCGTGTCCGCCACCGGCGGAAGGGCAACCCCACTCATGCCGTCACCTCCGCCGCGCTCCGGCGCCGGCCTGAGCCGGCACCACCAACCCGATGAGCGGCTCCTCCGCTGCGCTCCGGACCGCTCATGCGCGCACCTTCTCCCCGACCCAGCGGGCCAGCTCCAGGGGACTCAACGCGGCGACCGGCATGCCGCACGCGACGAGCTGTGAGGCCACCGACACCGAATACCGCGGGCGGCCCCCGTCGTCGAGGCTCGCACAGCCCAGGACGGTCGCACCCGACTCGACCAGGGAACGGGTCTCCGCGAGGAGGCCGCCGAGGGGGTACCCCTCCTCGAAGTCACTCACGACGACAACCAGCGTCCGCGACGGCACGGTCACCAGCGACCGCGCGTGCCGCAAGCCGGCCGCGATGTGGGTGCCGCCACCGACCTTGACCTCGAGCAGCAGCGCCAGCGGGTCGCTGACCCGGTCGGTGAGGTCGACGACCTCGGTCGAGAACGCCACGAAATGCGTCGTCAACGCCGGCACCCCGGCGAGGATCGCCCCCGTCAGCGCCGACCAGATGACCGACGCCTCCATCGACCCTGACACGTCGACGACGAGGACGAGCCGCCAATCGACGCCCCGCCTGGCCTTGGTGCGGAACACCGGCCGTTCCGGGATGATCCGTACCCGGCCTTGCTCGTCGCGGCGGGTCGTCGCCAGGTTGGCCCGCAGGGTGCGCGGCAGGTCGAGCGGCCCGCCCGGCCGTCGGGTCGGCCGCGGCGTCGTGATCCCGGCGAGGGCCGGCCGCAGCCGCGCCGCCAGCTGCCGGGTGAGTTCCTCGACGATCCTCGCGACCAGCGGTCGCAGCCGCGCGACGACCGACTCGGGCATGGCGCCGGCGAGGGACAGCACGGTCTGCAGCAGCTCCACCGACGGGTTGACCGCGTCGGGGTCCAGCAGCAGCGCCGCCTCCCGCCGCCCGGACTCCGCGGCTCGGGCCAGGACCTCCTCGCGGATGCCCGGCCCGAACAACGCGGACAGCTCCTCCGCCCACTCCCGCACACCGGGGAACGGGGCTTCCCGACCCGCCCGCCCAGCGGCGTCGGCTCGCGAGCCCTCGCCGGTGCCGGCGCCGTAGAGCTCGTCGAGGGCGGTGGCGTACCGTGTCGCCCCCGGGCCAAGGTCGTCGGACCGTCGCCCCAGTAGCAACCGCCAACGATCCACTGTGGACAGCGTGCGACTGGCGCCGGCCGTGACGGGTCCGCCGGACGGCGCAAGCTCACCGGGCTCCGCGGGGTTTCCGGGCGCCGCGGGGTCACCGGATGCCGCAGGTGCGCTGGACGGTGCCGGCCCGCCCGGCGCGGACAGGGGTTCGGGCTCCCCAGACGGCAGCGGCCCGGGTGGGGTGACGGTGGTGTCGGCCGCCGGTGGGGTCAGGCCGTACGCGGCGAGTGCCGCCGTGCCCGCCCGGTCGGCGAGCAGCCTGACGAGGAGCTCGTCCGGTGACACGTCGGCGATGTCGCGCGCCGAGGCCGTGTCGCCGAGGCGCTGCTCGACGACGGCGAGGAGCCGGTCCCGGCCGGCGGGGCTCACCGCCTGGAAGCCACCGCGCAGCGCCGGCAACCGGGACAGGAAGTCGGCGTCGGGCAGGGTCTCGACCCGGTCGAGAAGGCCGTCGAGGATGTCGTCGCCGGCCTGCAGGAGCGGCTCCGCGGCGGTGAGCAGCCCGCGGAGATGGCCGAGCAGCCGGCGCCGGCCGTCGTCGGTGCGGGCGCCGTCGACCCAGGACGCCAGCCGGGTTCCGAGCGACGCGGGTTCGGCGAGGCCGAGGATCACCTGTACGGCGCCGGCGGCCGCGGACATGACCGGGGTGCCGTCGCGGGAGAGACGGTCGACGGCGCCGGCGAGCCGGAGCCCGACGCCGGCCGCGTCGGCGCGCTGGGCGAGGGCGACGAGGGCCCGGACGTCGTCGACGGACTCGGATCCGGTCAGGCCGTCGACCTGGCGGACGGCGGCGGACTCGAGCTGCTCGATCACCGGGGCCAGGTCACCGAGCAGGCCGGAGGGCAGGCCGGGGACGTGCCCACGGTCGAGCCGGTCGACGAGAGCAAGGGCGGCCATCAGCTCGTCCAGGCTCGCGGCGGCCGGCACCTCGGCGGCGACCTCCGCGACCCGTTCGCGGGTCAGCGCGACGAGCCCGCAACCGGCGGCGACCGCGAGACCGTCGATCAGCTGCGCCGACGTCGGACCGTTGTCGTCCTGCTCGACGCGACGGCGGTGCCGCAGCGTTCCCTCGGCCGCCTGGGCCAGGGTGACACCGCGGATGCCGGCGAGCTCCAGCATCGCCTCGGTGCCCGGCACCCACTGCACGGTCCAGCGGGTGGTGAGGGCGTCGGTGCCGCCGGCGCCTTCGACGGCGACGCGTTCGCCGTACGGCACGCGGCACACCTCGAGCTGCCGCAGCGTCACCTCCCGCCGCCGGTCGAGGTCGGAGCGCAGCGAGTCGAGCCGCATGTCGCGGGGCTTCTCGCCGGCCACCGGCAGGCGGAGCTCGCCGACGAGCGCCTCGACCGCGGGCCGCAGCCCGGACCGGGGTGTGCCGGGCGCGAGGACGCCGCGCTCCTCACCGACGAGGACCTGCTCCATCGCGGACGCGACAACCCGCCCCCGCCCGAGGACCTCGCCGTGCGCGACGACGCTCTGCAACGCCTCGACGATCTCGCCCCGGCCAGGGGCGGGCAGTGCCCGCAGCCGAGCCAGGTCCGTGGCGAGCCGGAACGCCTCCCGCGCCTCGGCGGGCCCCGTCGGGTGGCCGGCGGCACGAACCCGGGCGCACACGTCGACGATCGCGGTGAGCGCGGCCCGTTCGACGTCGGCGGGGCGTCCACCGGCGGTGACGACGGCCTGCTGCCAGCGGGGGTCACGGATGCCGGCCGGGTAGCCGGACCTGGCGTCGAGCAGCGAGAACGCGTACGGCACCAGCGACGTGACGACCTCGGGCGCCTTCCCGGCCCGCTGCGGTGCCGGGTCGGTGGCGGGTTTGTCGACGTCGAGCAGCGCCCACGCGTGAAACGAACCGACGACCGCGGCGACCCGCCGGCCCTCGAGCGCCGCGAGGTGCCGGCGCATCCACGCCTCGCGGCGCAGGTCGAGCGCGGTGACGTCGTCGCCGGTGTCGTGCCGCATCGCCCAGCCGACCAGCAGCGCCGCCCGGCGGACCGCGTCCGGCGTGGCGCCGGGGGACCGGGCCTCGACGACCCGGTCCCACATGTCCTCGTCGGGCCGGCCAGTCGCGGACCGCCGCAGGGCGTCACCCAGCAGCCGCAGCCCCTCCGGCGCAACCGGCGTGGCCGCGACCGTCGCAGGGCCGCTGGTCCCGTCCGGTGCGGGCCCGTTCACGGGGCGCCCCGCCGCGCCCGGCCGCGCCAAGGGACGGCCGTCCGATGCGGGTCCGCCCGCAGCCACTCCGCCCGCCGCAGGCAAGGCCCCAGCGGTTCTGTCCGAAGCCAGCCCGTCCTGCGCAGTCCCGTCCGAAGACTTCCCGTTCGGCGTGGTGCCGTCCGAAGCTGGTCCGTCCAGGGCAGGTGCGGCGGCAGGGCCGTCGTGCTGAAGGTCCTCGTGCCATGCGCGATCGGCCAGGGGCAGGTCGCACGGGATCACCTCGACACCGTTGCGGGCCGCCCACCGCACCGCGACCAGCTCCGGCGAGAAGTCCGCGAACGGGTAGAACGCCGCGGTGCCGCGCGGGCCGGCCACCCCGGCCAGGGCGACCGGCGCCGTGGTGGCTGGGTCGGCCAGCCACGGCAGCCAGTCCGCGAACTCCGCCGGAAGCTCCAGCAGGAGCACCTCCGGCCGGGCCGCGTCGAGGAGCTCGTCCATCACCGCGGACAGCGCCGGCGAGTGGTGCCGCACCCCGATGAGATACGGCGCCGTCGACTCGGCGAGCGCCCGCAACGCCCCGTCAGGCACCTCACCGGAAAGGCCACCACCGGAAAGGCCACCACCGGAAGAGCCACCACCGGACGGCCCGCCGGGAAGCTCACCCGAAACGCGAGCGCCGGGAAGCTCAGGACTTGAGGACATCGCGGAGCTCCCACAGCTGGGTCCACAGCCGGGACCCCTCCTCGGCGCGGCGACGCACGGCGCCGTCCCAGTAGCCGAGGAGCTTCGCCCCGTCGGCCGGGTCGTCCTTGCACACGACGCCCTGCAGGTGGGCCGGCAGCAGCGACAGCACGTCGCGGTCGCCGGGGAAATACGCCGCGGCGAGGCCCAGGGACGTGGCGACGGCGACGGCCTCGGCGGTGCTCATCACCGTGGACGGCCGCTCCACCTCCCAGCCCTCGACGGACCGGCCGGCCCGCAGGTCCCGGAACGCGGTGACGAGAGCCTCGAGGACCGCCTCGTCGACGCCGAACGGCGTGCGCACCCGGTCGAGGGCGGCCTTCGCCTGCCGGCCGACGAGCGCGGTCTCCGCGGCCAGGTCGGGGATCGGCCCGACGGTCTCGAAGTTGAACCGGCGCTTGAGCGCGGCGGACATCTCCGACACGCCGCGGTCGCGGAGGTTGGCGGTGGCGATGAGCGTGAAGCCGGGCGCGGCGTGGATGGTGGCGCCGGCGGTGCCGGACAGCTCCGGCACCGCGATGCGCCGGTCGGACAGGATCGACACCATCGCGTCCTGGACCTCGGGCAGGCAGCGGGTGATCTCCTCGACGCGGGCGACGGCACCGGCCCGCATCGCGGTCAGCACCGGCGACGGCACGAGCGCTTCGGGGCTGGGGCCGCCGGCGAGCAGCAGGGCGTAGTTCCAGCCATACCGCAGTTGGTCCTCGGTGGTGCCGGCGGTGCCCTGCACGACCAGTTCGCTGGTCCCGCAGACCGCCGCCGACAGCAGCTCCGACAGCATCGACTTGGCGGTGCCGGGCTCGCCGACGAGCAGCAGCCCGCGCTCGCCGGCGAGGGTGACGACGCAGCGCTCGACGAGCGCCCGGTCGCCGACGAACTTCCGGGCGATCGCCAGCTTCGCGGGCAGCCCGGCGGCGCGGGCGCCCTTGGGCAGGGTGAGCTCCTTGTCGTCGCTGCCGACGATGAACGTCACCACGGCCCGCGGCGTCAACCGCCAGCCGGGCGGCCGGGCGCCGTCGTCATAAGCGGCCAGGAACGCCAGCTCGCCCGCGTGGGCGTGCTCGGCCGGGTCGACCTGCCGGGCGTGACCGGAGTCGAGCCCGGGGGTGGTCTCCAACGTGGTGCTCATCGACGCCCTCTCGTGGTGAGTTCTTCGAAGCGGGGATGGTCGCCGCCGGTGACCCGGGCCCAGGCGACGGTGAACAGGGCCGGCGCGGGCGCGACGGGGATGACCGCGCCGAGGCCGATCACGTTGTCGCCGTCGCGGATGAACAACGGCACCTTCCACAGCTCGAACGGCAGGTTGGGGCTGGACAGCGCGACCCAGCCGCCGGGCAGGAACAGGCTGCGCCCGGCCCGCGGCCGCTTCGCCTCCACGACCAGGTCAGTGGCGGCGAGCTCGGCGCGGGCCTTCTTCAGCCGGGCCGGTTTCCAGCCCGTCCACGCCGCGACGTTGCGGTCGGTCGGGTCGGGCAGGGCGAGCAGCTGCAGATAGAGCGTGGCCGCGTCGGCGCCGAGGCCGTGCTTCGCGGCGACGTCGGCGACCAGGTCCGGTGCGGAGCGGGACGGGTCGTGGTCCTCGTCGGCGCCGTCCGTGGAGGCCGCCGCCTCGACCCACGCGTCGAGCTGGCCGCCGAGGATCGCGCGCATCGCGACGATGAAACGCGGCGAGCTGTCCAGCTCGGTGAGCAGCGCGGCCAGCCGCGGGTCGTCGGGGCCGGCCAGCCGAGCGGGGCGCAGCAGGATGTTGGGCCAGTGCCGGTCGTGCACGATCTTGTAGAGGCCGGCGTCCTGGGTCGTGCCGTCGGTGGTGACGGGGAGGCCGAGCTTGGCGATGAACTCCGTCAGGTTCTCCTCATAGAGCGTCCCGATCTGCACCTCGAGCTGCGGGTCGGCCAGCAGCTGCCGGACCAGCTCCAGCACCCGCGGCAGGCTGACCCGCAGGGGGTGCCCGGCGGGCAGCCGCCGCACCAGCCAGGGGATGGTGCGGGTGACGGCCCGCAGCAGGTCGGGGACGCTGACGCCGTCGACCGGGCCGTGCAGCCAGCGGCACGTCTCCGGGCTGGCGAGGCCGTGCACGAACGCCGAGGCCCGGATGCCGGCGGTGATGCCGGCCTTGCGCACGTCGACGACGAGCTCGTCGGGCAGCGGGATCCTCGGCCCGTGCCGCTCCACGTGCCAGGCGCCGGCCTGCTCGACGGACGGCCCGGTGGTCCACAGGCCCGCCGGGTCGCCGGGCAGCAGCGCCGCGGCGAGGGAGTGCCGCTGCGAGCGGGGCAGCGAGTCGCGGTCGCCGAGGGCGCCCTCGATCGCCGCGTCGGTGAGGAGCGGGTCGACCTGCCAGCCGGCCGGGCGGCGCTCCTGCCAGTCCTTCAGCGAGATCGGGTCGGCGAGCAGCACCGCGGCGTC
Source organism: Dactylosporangium sp. NPDC049525 (assembly GCF_040676755.1). NCBI lineage: Bacteria > Bacillati > Actinomycetota > Actinomycetes > Micromonosporales > Micromonosporaceae > Dactylosporangium > Dactylosporangium sp. NPDC049525. The sequence continues at coordinate 25,313 of NZ_JBFAPO010000009.1, forward strand.
GGCGAGGGTGATGCCGGCCGCCGCGGACACCGCCGGGACGAGCTCGGGGCGCCACGGCAGCGGGCCCCGCTCCCGGGCCGCCGCGACGAACGCGGTGAGCCGCTCACCGTCCCAGCCGCCCGGGTCCAGGACGTGATGCTGGGTGATGGCGTGGCCGGCCACCGCGCCGAACGTGCCGTCGGGCGAGTATTCGACCGCCTTGACCTCGCCGTCGGACGGGTCGGTGCGCAGCACGACGAGCCGCCGCTCGCCGGTGCTGATGACGTCGCCGGGCTTGGCCAGCGCGGTGAGGTCGTCGGCCTGCAGCCAGAGCCGCCGCAGCCGGCCGCCGGGCGCGAGCAGCCCCGACCCGGCCATGACCTCGAGCAGGCCGAGCAGATGGGTGTGCTGCTCCGCGGAGATCAGCGGCGACACGGCCCGATACAGCACGGCGGGCAGCGCACCGACAACGTCGAACCAGTCGGGGTCGGCGTCGCCGGCGATCGGCGCGATCGGGCGCTGCGGCTCCCGGCCGAGCAGCGCCGCACCGACGTGGATGTAGAGGTTGGCGCCGAGGTGGCTGTAGTCATAGCAGCTCGGGATGAGCCCGGACAGCGCGGCGTTGAGGATGCGGTCGGCCGGCAGGTGGTCGTCGGGGTCTGCCTGCACGGCGCCGGCCGTGATCGCCGCGGTCGCCGTGGTCAGCTCGACCAGCCGCGCCGTGGAGCGGGCCGCCTGCTTGACGACGCCCGCGATCCCGGCGAGGAGCGGCGCGGCACCCACCTCGGGGAACGCCTCAGCGACCAGCTTGCGGGCGGTGTCGGCGTCGATCTTCGCGTCGGGGCCGACGAGGTCGACGACGGCGGCGAGGAGCCGCGCGGCCTGGTCGTCGGTGACGGCCCGCAGCGCCGCCGAGCCGGCCTCGTCGCGGACCTGCAGGTAGTGCCAGTAGGTCGCCGGGGGCATCATGCGGGTGCCCTCCCGGAACGGATCCTTCTTCAGGTTGGTCTTGAGCGTGGCGATCTCCGCGCCGTCCTCGGCGCACAGGACGATCCGGTTGTCCCGCCACGCCTCCTGATACACCATGCCGTAGACGGTGTCGGAGCCCGGGAACCGGATCGCGCCGACCAGCTGTCCGTGCCGGCGGCCGGCCTGCTCGAACTTCCCCGGCAGCGTGAACGTGCGACCGTCGACGCCGGTGCCGATCTCCGCGCCGGATTCGGTGGTGCGGACCCGCCAGCCCACGAGGCCGTCGCGGTGCCCGAGCGGGCTGCCGGCCGCCTGCGGCGGCGCCGGCATCAGCCGGGACCGGTTGTGCGCCAGGGACTGGCCGTCGACGGCGCCGGCCTCGAAGAACGCCGGCAGCGACGGCCGGCCGAGGGCGCCGGTGGCCACGTCATACTCGTGCCAGCGCCAGTCCTCGTCGGCGGTCTGTGCGATGCACCAGTGGTGCTGGCCGTCGCTGCAGACCGCCGAGCGCTCCTGCGCGGACCGGTCGCCGACGTGCAACGGCCGGCCGCCGGCGGTGCGGCCGCCGCCCGGCAGGGCGAGGGAGCCGTAGTCGTTCGTGGTGAACGACTCGTCGGGGGTGGTGAACACGTCGTCGGCGGTGCCGCTCCAGTAGCCGGCGCGCTCCTCGCCGATGTCCCAGCTGACCAGCAGCTGGCCGTCGACGTAGCGCAGCACCGTGCTCCAGTCATAGCGGCGCTGGTCGGCGGGGATGCGCAGGGTGTGCTCCAGCTCGACCCCGTCGCCGCCGACGACCGTGACCTGGTCACCGGCGCGCACCACCAACTGCGGCCACTGCCGCTGCACCCGCACCTTCGCGTCATAGCTGTCGTCGTCGGACTCGATGTCGGCGTCGCCGATGAGGGTGTCGAGCGCGGCCTCCAGGGCCGGCCAGCCGTATTCGTCGAAGACGCCGGCGCGCAGCGTGGCGGCGAGGACCGGGCCGAGGTCATGGTCGGTGATGCGGCGCACCGCCTCCGGGTTGACCGCGAGACCCTCCGGGCAAGCGATGAGCGCGAGCCGCTTGAGCTGGTCGTCGATGCCGGGCAGGCCCTGCTCGATCACGCTGTCGGCGAGCCGGTCGATCCACCAGTGCAGCGCCGTGCGCAGGCCCGGCACGGCGACGACCGCGGCCACGTCCTCGGGCGACACCTTGGTGCTGCGCCAGCCGGGACGCAGGTGGTCCTCGATGCTGTTCGCGACCCGCGGCAGCAGCCGCGGGTGCGCGACGACGTGGACGAGGTCGCGGCGGCCGGGCTTGTCGTCCTTGAGCCACTGCTCGACGGCGCAGCCGGCGATGGCCGACACCTCGCCGAGCGGCACCCCGAGCTCGAGGCACAGGTCGACGACGTCGAGATCCACATAGCCGCCGGACGGGCACAGCTCCACCGGTGCGTCGTCGGCCTTGAGCCGCTCCGCCATCCGCATCACCAGTGCGGACTGTGCCGCCAGCCGCACCCGCCGCCACCCGCCACGGTGCCGGTCGAGGCGGGTCAGCCAGCCGGCGGGCCCGTCGGGCGACTCGGCCTCGGCCGGCACGGTGCCGGCGGGCTCGGTCAGCGCGGCGGTCGCGCCGCACTCCTCGAGGATCTCCAGCCAGGTCTCGTCGGGGCAGTTGCCGGGGAACATCGCCAGCAGCTGGCCGCGGACCGCGGGGTCCTGCCGGGCGACGGAGACCAGCACGGCCCGGTAGGCGATCCAGAAGCCGCCGGGCGCCCGGACGATCGACGGGGCGGTGAGCAGCACCCGCAGCAGTGCCTCCTCCTCGTCCTGGCCGAGCTTCGCCGTCTTCGCCAGCCGGCGCAAGTCGGTGTGCATCGACGCATACGGGGGCATCCCGCCGAGGGTCCGCTCCACGCACAGCCGCCGGAACCGCTCATATGCGGTCGCCGCGTCGGCGCGGGCGGCGAGGTCACGGGCATACGCCGACAGCGCCTTCGCGGTCAGCGCGCCGGCGAGGGCGAACTCCAGGAAGACGGTGTGCTGCCGGTCCTCGTCGATCTTCAACGCGAACGCCCGCTCGGCGTCGCGGGCCTTGCCGAACATCGACGCCGCGTAGGTCGGGCTGTCCGCGGCGAGGAACGCCCGTGCGGCCTCCTCGTAGAACGTCGGCAGGAAGTGCGGCACGGACCGCGCCAGCCGGTCGCCGAGCTCGACGAACCCGTCGCGCGCCGGGCCGATCCGCGACTTCGCGATCCGCACGAGCCGCTCGATGTCCTTGACGAGGGCCAGGGCGTGGTGACCGTTGGCGGGGTCGTGCACGAGCGCCCACGCGGGGAACCCGAGCGCCTGCTGGCGCACCACGCCGACCTCGGTGACGGTCTCGGGGGCGGCGAACCCGAGGAACTCCATGGTCAGGTCCTCGGCCGGGCCGAGCGTGCCGGGGACGAGGCGGACCACGGTGCGCTCGCCGAGCACCGGATGCCGGTAGGCCCGGGTGGTCAGCGTGTCGATCGTGTCCTGCGCCAGCCCCGCACCGCTCGGCCGCACCGCGCCGGCGTCGAGCAGCGCCTCAGGAACGCTCATGCCTGCTCCTCCTTGCTCTCCTCGACGACCCGGCCCGCGTAGAGCGCGGCGGCCATGCGCATGCCTTCGGACCAGGCGACCGGCCCGACCTCACCGAGCGGCACCGACGTGCCGTCGTCCCGGACGAACACCAGGTCGCCGGTCTCGGTCTCGTAATAGGGATCGTCGGAGCCGACCCAGCTGCGGGCCTCGACGGTGCGACCGCCCTCGAACACGCGGCAGATCGCGGAGCCGCCCTTCACCGGATAGCCCAGCGACGACGACCGCGCCGTCAGGTGCCGCAGCTCGGCGAACTTCCCGCCGGCATAGTCACCGACCCGGGTCGCGGTCGGCTCGACGTCGGCGCCGCGGCTCCACGTCTGGCGGAACAGCTGGTCGACGGACTGCTTAACGCCGAGGTCGGCGGCGAACTCGCGCAGGTCGTCAAGGTCGGCGAGCTGCACCGGGTGGGGGATCGCGACGCGCGCCGCGGGCAGCCGGACCGTCTCACCGTCGAGGTTGACGATGCCGACCGTGCCGCCGCCGTCGCCGGACGCGTCCCGCAGGAACCCGACCTCGTCGGGGTCCCACGCGCCGTCGGCGTCGAGGACGGCGACGACCAGGTCGGTCAGCGCGGCCCGCCACACCTCGTCGGCCCAGACCCGGGCGAGGACCTCGGCGGGCACAGGCAGTGACCGGACCATCCACCGGTCGACCTGCTCGCGCACCTGCGCCTCGTGCCGGCCCAGCCACTCCTGCAGCTGCTTGAGCCCGAACACGACGGCGTCGTCCTTCAACGCCGGTGGCACGGACTTGAGCAGCTTGCCCTTGGCGTTGCGGCACGCTATGCGCCCGGCATCCAGGGTGACCTCATAGCCACCGCCGGCGGTCAGCCACGTCATGCGATCCCTGCCTCATCGGGTCTCGGACTTCCTTGACCCCCGGCAGGTTAGTCACAGGGTGCGACATTTTTCGAAGCCGTCCCGGCGCCGGCAGGTCGGGATGACCGGGACGTCCGGATAGATGGGGGAAACATCCATCACCCGTTACCGCCGCCGACCCGCCCGGCGATGAGGTGAGGACGACACCGAGGTCCACTGTGGACAGCAAAGGCGCAGTGACCGTGGCACGATTGGAGTGCCGCGCGAGCCGCGGCCGCGACCGACGACCACGGGCGCGGAACAGCACCTCAGCAGAGTTCTGTCAATACCTGACATATGCCATCGCCGCATACCGGTTTGGGGCGTTACTTTCGGTAAGTCCTTGACAGAACACGCCTGCCCGATGAGGATCGCGCCGTGGTGGCCCAGCGCATCGACCCTCACACCCTCTGGCATCCCGAGACGGGCGGCGCCGGCCGGCGGGTGGCCGAGACGCTGCGCCTGTATGGTCCCCGCACCCGCGCCGAGCTGGTGCACCTCAGCGGATTGTCCCGCCCGACCGTGTCCTCGGCCCTCGCCGACCTCGGCGGCGCCGACCTGGTGAGCGAGCAGGTGGGTGCCGCCGCCAAGCCGGTCGGCGGCCGCCCCGCGTCCGTCGTGCGGCTGACCCGGCGGGCCGGGATCGCGGTCGGCGTCGACGTCGGCCGCCGGCACGTGCGGGTCGCGCTCGCCGACCTCGGCCACGCGGTGCTGACCGAGCGGCAGTCCCGCACCGACTTCGACATCGACGACCGGCCCCGCGAGGCCCTGGACCTCGGCACGACCCTCGTCGACGCCGCGCTGCGCGGCATCGGCGCCACCCGCGCCGACGTCGTCGGTGTCGGGCTCGGGGTCCCGGCGCCGATCACCCGGGACTGGCGCATAGGGTCACCCGGGATGCTGCCCGGCTGGGCGGACGTGCTGCCGGCCGACGAGCTCACGGCCCGGCTGTCGCTGCCCGTCCGGGTCGACAACGACGCCAACCTGGCCGCCCTCGGCGAATACGTGTGGGGCGCCGGCCGCGGCTGCGCCGACCTGGTCTACGTCAAGCTCGCCACCGGCATCGGCGCCGGGATCGTGCTGGACGGCAGGCTCTACCGGGGCGCCGCCGGGACCGCGGGCGAGCTCGGCCACGTGACCCTCGACGCGAGGGGCCCCGTGTGCCGGTGCGGCAACCGCGGCTGCGTCGAGCTGTCCGTCGGCGGGCGGGCCCTGCTCAGCCACGCGCGGCTGTCGCATCCCGAGCTCACCGACCTCGCCGGACTCATCACGCTCGCGCAGGCCGGCGACCCCGGCTGCCGCAGGCTCCTCGCCGACGCCGGCACCCAGCTCGGCTACGCGCTCGGCAACCTCGTCAACCTGATCAACCCGCAGCGGGTCCTGCTCGGCGACGAGCTCGGCGCGGCAACCGACATCCTCCGCGAGCCGTTGCAGCGGGGGCTCGCCGAGACGGCGTTCACCGCCGCGGCGGCATCGGTCGAGGTCGTGCAGAGCGCCCTGTCGCTGCGGGCCGCGGCCCTCGGCGGGGTGGCGCTCGCGCTGGGCGTGGACACCGTCCCGTTCGCGGCCGCGTCCCCTACCCTGTGACGGGTGACTGACGCCCGTCGGCTGGTCGACCGGCTCTGGTCGTTCTGCCACGTGCTGCGCGACGACGGGGTCGGCGCCGTCGAATACGTGGAGCAGCTGACCTACCTGCTGTTCCTGAAGATGGCCGAGGAGCGCGGCGCGGACGTCGGCTGGCGGCGGCTGCGCAGCACGCCCGCCGTCTACCAGGACCTGCTCGACGAGCTGGCCGGCCGCCCCGGCGCCCTCGGCACGGTGTATTCCCGCGCCCGCAACCGGATCCAGGACCCGGCGAAGCTGCGCCGGCTGATCGTGCTCATCGACCGGGAGCACTGGACCGGGTCCGGTGCCGACGTCGCCGGCGCCGCCTACGAGGAGCTGCTGTCCCGCGGCGCCGAGGACGTGAAGTCCGGCGCCGGCCAGTACTTCACCCCGCGCCCCGTCGTCCAGGCCATGGTCGCCTGCGTGCGCCCCACTCCCGCCGACACGGTCGTCGACCCGGCCGCCGGCACGGGCGGCTTCCTGCTCGAGGCGGCGAGGACCGCGACGAGCGTCGCCGGCGTGGAGCTCGTCGACGGCACCGCCCGCCTCGCCGCGATGAACCTGCTCCTGCACGGCATCGGCACCCCGGACGGCCCGTCGCCGGTCGAGGTCGGCGACGCCCTGGCCGCCGACCCGGGCCGCCGCTACAGCGTGGTGCTGTCCAACCCGCCGTTCGGCCGCCGCGCCGGCGAGCGCGCGCCGGCCCGCGCCGACTTCACCGCCGCCACCGCCAACAAGCAGCTCAACTTCGTGCAGCACATCGCCACGATCCTCGACACCGGCGGGCGGGCCGCCGTCGTGGTGCCGGACAACGTCCTGTTCGAGGGCGGCGCCGGCGAGACGGTCCGCCGCCGGCTGCTGTGCGACTTCGACCTGCACACCTTGCTGCGGTTGCCGACCGGCATCTTCTACGCACAGGGCGTGAAGGCCAACGTCCTGTTCTTCGACCGGACCCCGCCGTCGGGGGTGTTGTGGGTGTACGACCTGCGCGCCGGCGTGCACTTCACGCTGAAACAGGACCCGCTGCGCCGCGAGCACCTCGACGGGTTCGTCGCCGCGTACCGGCCGGGCGAGCCGCGCACGTCCCGGGTGCCCGGCGCGAGGTTCCGCCCGTTCGGGCACGCCGCGCTGCTCGCCCGCGAACGGACCGACCTCGACCTGACCTGGACCGGCGAACCCGGCGAAAGCGGCGAGAACGGCGAAAGCGGCGAGAGCAGCGGAGATGGCGGGCAGGAGCCGCAGCGCCTCGCCCGCGCGATCGTCGCGGACCTGACCGCGGCGCTGCGGGAGTTCGAGGCCGTGGCCGCGGAACTGGAGCCCGGCGGCGGGTGATCCGGTTCACGCCGCCCGGACCGTAATTCGGCGCAACGGCATCGTCTTTAGCGGTAACGTAACGACTCGTGGTAATGAGCGCACCGGCCAGCACCCCTGTCAATGAGGCAACCGGCCGGGCGCCCGGGGTGGGGCGGCTCCTCGTGCCGCTCGGCGCGATGTTCCTGTTCGTGGGGCTGTCGGCCGCCGTCGTCGGACCGTTCGTGTCGCTGTTCCTCAGCACCGCGGTCAAGGCCGACCCGCTGCACGTCGCCGCGTTCCTCGTCGCCGGTCCGGTGTCGATGGTCGTGTCCTCGACCCTCATCGGCCGGCTGTCGGACCGGCGGCCGATCCGCCGGCAGATCCTCGCCGCGTCGGCCGCCGCCGGTGGGATCGGCGCGACCGCGACCGCGTTCGTCCGCGACTACTGGGTGCTGCTGGCGCTGACCGTGACGGTGACCGCGATCAGCGGGTCGCTGTTCCCGCAGGCGTTCGCCTACGCCCGGGAGATCCTGGAGCGGCGCGGTTCGACCCGGACCGCGATGACCATCAGCACGCTGCGGATGCTGTTCTCGATCGCCTGGGTGGCGGGGCCGCCGCTCGCTGCGCTGCTCCTGGACGCCGGCGGGTTCCGCGCGCTGTACCTGACCGCCGCCGTGATGTACGCGGTGGCCGTGCTCGTCGCCGTGTTCGTGCTCGACGACGTCGTGTCGGCGCCGAAACCGTCGCGCGCCGAGGCCGGATCGGCGCGCGGACGCGTGCTGGCGGTCGTCGCCGCGCTCACCCTGCTGCAGGCGGCCGGGACGCTCGGCGTGCAGGCGATGGCGCTGTACCTCAGCCACGACCTGCGCGGGTCGGTGCGCGACGCCGGCCTGGTGCTGGGGTTGTGCGCCGCTCTGGAGATCCCGTTGATGCTCGGCTTCGGCGCGCTGTCCACCCGGTGGCCGCTGCACCGGCTGATCATGATCGGCGCCGGTCTCGGCGTCGTCTACTACGTGCTCGTCGCCGCGTCCACGCACACCTGGCAGGTCGCGGCCGCGCAGCTGGTGAACGCGAGCTTCATCGCCGCCGTGCAGGGCCTCGGCATCTCCTACGTGCAGGAGATGCTGCCCGGCGAGCCCGGGCGCGCGGCGACCCTCGCCGGCAACGCCTACCCGGTCGCCGCGATCCTCGCCGGGCCCCTGTTCGGCCTCGCCCAGCACTTCGGCTACCGCTACGCCTACGCCGCCGGCGCGACGCTGTGCGCCGCCGGGCTGGTGCTGCTGCTGACATCCAGAGCGCCGTGGTCGGCGTTTTCCGCGTCGGTACGACCAGAGCCCGCCGATGCCGGTCCCTAGGGCCGGTGGCTCACGACGGGGGCCGGCCGAGCTTCGCCAGGTCGTAGCCGTCGGGGTAGGACTTCGTGACGATCCCGTCGGCGAACAGCGGTGTGGTGCGCGGCCGGGCCAGCCGCAGCAGCAACGCCCGCGCCCGTAACGCCCCGTGCAGCCCCGCCCGCGCCCAGGCGGGCGGGTCCGGGACCGCGTAGGCGCGGCGCAGCGCCGGGTCGTAGAGGGCGGCGATGAGCGCGTCGGCCGCGCCCCGCAACGGTTTCGGGATGCGGCCGCGCAGCAGTTCCCGGGTGACCCGCTCGATCCGCTCCGCCTGCGGGGTGTGCCGCAGGTGCGCCGCCTCGTAGGCGTCGAACCAGTCCTCGAACGCCCGGTAGCCGGCCGGGATGTCACGGACCCCCATCCGCAGCCCGATCTCGCGGTAGTAGCGGGCGGCCGCCTCACGCTCCTGCTCGGCGGGGACGCGCCACCCGTACCGCTGCAACCACCGCATCGGCACGACCACCAGGGCGGCCAGGACGTAGACGCTGTCACCGTTGTCGGCGGTCACGTGCCGGTGCGCCTCGTTCAGCAGGCGCAGCGCCAGCCGTCCACGGGGGTGTTCGAAGCCGTGCAGGAGGATCTCGTACATGATGATGCCGGTGTCGTCGGCGCGCCGGCGCGGCTCGGTCAGCACCCGGCCGGTCTCGACGAGGCGCTCGGCGACGCGGGGCAGTGCGAACGACCGGTTGAACGCTAGATTGAACGCCATACGCATGTCCCAGGGGAACTCCTCGCGCAGCGTCAGCTGGTGGATCAGCAGGTAGTCGACGCCCGCGTCGCTCGCCTCGATGCGTCGCAGATTGTCATATCGACCCCTTCTGATCCCCCGCATGGCTGAGCAGTCTACGGATCCGGTGGCTCATGGTGAAATCAGCGCGGCGCCGGTCGGCGCTCCTGGTGGTGGCCGTCCTCCTGGCCGGTGCGGCGCTGTGGTTCGGTGGCGACGAGGTGCTGATCCGGGTGCGCAGCGGCGGCGGGGTCGCCGGCCGCTATGACACGGTGGTGATCTGGGAGTCCGGCAAGGTGCTGGCCGGCGAGCAGGACCCGGTCTGGTCCTGGCTGACCCAGAGGCAGCACCGGCGGCTGCGCGCCGCCCTCGACGCCGCCGACTTCGCCAACCTGACCCAGCGCCCGGGCGGCGTGAACTTCGGCTACCGGATCGACTACGACCGCTGGTCGGTGGTGGTCGGCAGCGATGCCGTCGCCACCTCCACCTGGCTGGCCGATGTGCTGCAGGTGCCGCAGGAGGTCATCGGGGAGCACCGCCGCCGGTGAGCCGGTCCAGCATCTCGGTGAGGACGGCGGGGCCGGTCGCGAAGTTGAGGCGGACGAAGCCCGCGGTGTCCACTGTGGTCCCCGCGGAGAACTCGGCGCCCGCGCTGAGCCTGACCTTCGCGGTCCGCTCCAGCTCCCCGGCCGGATCCGTGCCACCCCAAGGGATCCAGCTCAGGTAGGTGGCCTCCGGCGGCCGGTGCGGCAGCCGCGCGGCGACCGCGTCCCGGTTGGCCCGCAGCAGCGCCCGGGTCCGCTCCAGCCAGCCGGTCGACTCCCGCCACGCGGCGACCGTCGCGACCCGGCCCACGATGCTCGGCGTGCCGTACAGGTCGAGGGGCTGCGCGTCCAGTGACGCCCGCACCGTCTCCGGTCCGACGTGCGCGACGGCGAGGCGCAGCGCGGCCAGGTTGAACGCCTTGGTCGCCGACGTCGCGGTGACGGTCCGGGCGGCGGCCGACGGGTCGAGGGAGGCGAACGGGACGTGCCGGTGCGGCCCGTACGCGAGGTCGGCGTGCACCTCGTCGGCCAGCACCACCAGGTCGAGTTGCTCCGCGACGGTCGCCAGGGACTCGAGCTCGGCCCGGTCGAAGACCCGGCCGGTCGGGTTGTGCGGGTTGACCACGACCAGCAGCCGGCAGCCCGCGAGCCGCTCCGCGAGCCGTTCGGTGTCGAACGTCCAGCGCGGGCCGTCCTCGAGCATCGGCAGCGGCACGATCCGCCGCCCGGCGCGGGCGATGCTGGCCAGGAACGGCGGGTACGCCGGCACGTGGATCGCGACCCCGTCGCCGGGCGCGGTCGTGTGCTCGATCATCACCTGCAGGATCTGCAGCAGGTCGGTGAAGATCCTGGTCCGCCCGGGTCGCGGATCCCAGCCGTGCCGCTGGCGCATCCAGTCCTCGAACGCGGCGACGACCGGGTCCTCGCCGCGCCAGAACGGGTAGCCGAAGTCCTCGCGGTGCACCAGATCCAGCAGGCCGTCCCGGATCGCGGGGGAGACCCCGAGGTCCATGTCGGCGACCCAGGCGCCGATGGTGTCCGGCGCCGTCGAGCCCCACTTGACGCCGTGCCCGGCCCGCAGCCGCGCCGTGTCGTCGCCGCGGGCGGGGCAGATGCAGTCGCGCAGGATTTCCATCTGGCCGTGGTGCTGGGCGAGCTCCTCGAAGACGTGCTGCAGCGCGGCGCCCTGGGTCCCGACCCGGTCCGGGCCCTGGAACCCGGGCGGCGGCGTGCCGCGGGGCGGGTCGTGCGGCGACGCGCCGCGCACGTCGGCGGCGAACCGCGCCCGCACCTGGGCGACCCGGGCCACCAGGTCCTCGACGCGGCCCTCGGCGGTGAACTCGGCGTCCCGGTCGCGCTCGGTCGGCCGGCCCGCGACGAGGGTCCCGGCCCAGAACTCGACCACGCCGAGGCAGTGCGTGAGCAGCGCGAACGGTGAGTTCGCCCCGGGCATCGGCCGGCGGCCCGCCCGCTCGTCGCCGAGCTCGGTGACGATGCCGACCATGCCGTCCAGTGCGCGGTCGGTGTAGTAGAGGTACTCCTCGGCGCTGATCATGCCCGTCCCCTTCGCGTCACCTGTCTGACCGGTGACGCTCACCTTGCGCCGGGACCGCGTCACCTGTCAAGGTGGTGACGTGACGTTCGTGTTCGTCAGCGGTGACCTCGCCCTCGACTTCGCCGGCACGCTCAAGTGGCGCCGCAGCGCCCCGGAGGAGCTCCTCGCCACCCCCGCGGACGCGGCCCGCTGGGCGGTGGCGGCGGGCGTGCTGACGTCCGCCCCGCAACTGTCCACAGTGGACCTAGAGGCGCTGGTCGCCCTGCGGGAGCAGGTCTACCGGCTCGTCACCGCGACGCTGGAGCGGCGGTCGTGGCCGGCGAGGGACCTGCGCGCGCTGAACGCGGCCGCCGCCGTCACACGGCCCGGGGTGAGCCTCACCACCGGCGGGATCCGCCGGGTGGGTGGGGCGGCGCAGGTCGGGGCGGCCGTGGCCGTCGCGGCGGTCGAGCTGCTCGGCGGGCCGGACCTGGCCCTGGTCCGGGAATGCGCGTTGCCGGAGTGCACCCGGTTGTTCGTCGACCGCTCCAGGGCCGGCAACCGCGCCTGGTGCGGCATGGAGGAGTGCGGCAACCGCGTCAAGGCCGCCGCCTACCGGGCCCGCCGCGGCGCCGGTCAGGGCAGCGCGGTTCAGGACAGCGCGGTTCGGCGCGGCGCCGGTCAGGCAGCGGGTGGGATCGCGGTGTCGGCGTCGCGCCAGGCGATACGGTCGTAGCCGAAGGCCAGGCACGCGTCGCGGATCCGGCCGGGCACCGTCTGTGCCTCCGCGCGCAGGACGAGTTCGCCGTCGACGTTGTACAGCGACAGCAGCACCGTCGGACCCGGCGGCGGGGGCTCGATGGGGATCTCGATGCGGGCGTGGCCGTGGGTGCTGATGAGCAGCGTGCCGGCCCAGTGCGGCCCGGGGTCGGCCGCGGGCACCCCGAACACGATGAGCCGCTGCAGGTGCCGGCCGTGCAGCAGGTCCAGGCGCAGCCGCTGGTGCCCGGCGCGCCGGTCCATGACGAGCGGGCCGAACGTCTCGCCCGGGCGCAGCACCGACGACCAGCCGGAGTCCATCTGGTAGGCGCAGCCGAGCACGAACCCCTCGTCCGGCGTCCAGGCCGCCTCGAAGGTCAGCGCGCCGATGCCGGACTGCAGCCGGTTCAGCTGCACCGACGGGCGGCGCGGCGACAGCACCGTCGGCGCGGAGGCACTGGTGCGCGGCGGGGTGAACGCCGGCGGGCCCGCCGCGGGTGCGGCAACCGCGGCCGCGGCGGCCGGTGGCGTGGTGAACGGTGGCGCGGAGAAGGGCACCGGGTCCTGGGTCGTCTCGCCGGACAGGTCCAGGGACGTGCCCCCGACGGACAGGTCCGGGGGTGTCCCGCGGTCCGGCAGGTCCAGGTCCAGGGACGTGTCTCCCGCGGGCGGTGGCGTACCGCTGCCGCTGGACAGATCCAGGGAGGTGTCGGCACCGGAGAGGTCGAGGGACGTGTCCGGCGGTGCCACGGGAACCGCCGGAACCACCGCGGGCGTGGGGGTTGTGGGGACCGCCGGGGCGGTGCGGGTCGCCGTCGCGGTCGCCCCGGCCGGGACCCGCCGGTGCCGGATCCACGACAGGTCGTCGGCGGTGGTGGTGGCGTGGACGGGGCCGCGGTGCCGCAGCCAGGACAGGTCTTCCGTGCCGCTCACAACCGGATCCCGTAGTCGGCGGCGAGGGCGGTGACGCCGCCCGCATATCCGTCGCCGAGGACCTTGAACTTCCAGCCGCCGCTGTGCCGGTACAGCTCGCCGAGCGCCAGGCCGGTCTCGGCGTCCAGGGCGGGCGCCAGGTTCTCCGAACGGATCAGCTCCGCGTTGCCGTCGAGGTTCAGCACCCTGATGACGCACGACTTCAACCGGCCGAGGGTGCGGCGCACCGCGGTGCCCTCGTTGACGTACATGACGACGACGATGCGCGTGACCTCGGCCGGCGCGGCGCGCAGGTCGACCTCGATCTGGTCGCGGTCCTCGCCGATGACCTCTCGCAGCTGCTGCACCGACAGGTCGGGCGAGGCGAGCTGGTTGAAGTACACGAAGTGCCGGTCGGACACTGCGTCACCGTCGCCGCGGCAGAGGATCGCGGCGACCACGATGTTGTCGACCAGGACCTGCTCGAGACCGGCGCTGAACTGCACCCCGAGCACGACCCCGCGAAGGTCGGGGATCTCCCGGGTGAGCGTGACGTTCGCCCCCCGCTTCATCTCCTTGACGGCCGCGCTCACGGGAGGTCCAGGTCGGAGCCGGAGAACTTGGTCCGCAGGAAGTTGCCCTGGGTGGCGAGGGCGTCACGGTCCTGGCCGCGCACGGCGACCAGGATGTTGGACGCGGCCTCCTGCAGCAGGTCGAGCTGCTCGAGGAGCTCAGGGACCGCGGCGGGCCGGTCGCGCATCGACGCCTCCAGAGTCAGGTAGCTGCGCAGGGTGGTCGGCAGGAAGTCCTCGACGGTGTTGCGGACCAGCAGGACGGCGTGGATGTCGAGGGGCCGGGTCGCCGAGGTGTCCAGGATCTCCCGGAGCGTGTCGGTGAGCCAGCGCGCCTTGACGACGGCGGACGCCGGCAGCCGGGACGCGTGCTGGTTGACGAAGTGCTCGGCGTCCACGATCCGCCGGCGGATCTGCTCCGGGTCGTTGACCTGGTCGCCAGTGGGTTCGGCGGCGGGAGCCGCGTCGTCGTCGGCGTCCCCCCACCATCGCAGCCAGCGCACGGGTGGGTCAGCCGGTCTGCTCGCCGCGCCGCGTGCGCTCGAGATACGGCGCGGCCCGCTGGATCTGGCCCTCCAGGGCTTGGACGGTCTGCGCCATCGAGTCGACCGCCTGCGCGCGGAACGTGTCGAGCGCGTCCATGGTGGCGAACACGTTGTCGAACGCGGCCTGCAGCTTGTTGATGTCGATGGTGGCCGACGCGGCCTGCTGGTTGATCGCCGCGCCCTGCGTCTTGAGCTGCTGGGACGTGGCCTCGATGAGGTTCGAGGTGACCGTGTTGAGCTGGGTGATCTGGTCCAGCACCAGCTTCTGCCGGGCCAGGGCCTGCGACACGATCACCGCGATGCGCAGCGCGGCGATGGTGGTCGTCTGCGCCCGGTCGACGCCGCGGATGAGCTCCAGGTTGTTGCGGCGGACCAGGTCAAGGGCCATGTAGCCCTGCACGTTGACCGCCATCTGGGTCATGATGTCCTGCCGGCGCTGCCGGACCGGGAACAGCGCGTCGGAGCGCAGGGTCGCGGCGGCCTCGGTCTGGCCGGCCGCCTCCAGGGCGTTGACCTTCGCCTCGATCGCGCTGTCGAGGGCCGCGGCGAGCTCGTTGTACTCGGCGAGGCGGCCCATCGTGGTCCACATGTTGACCTTTTCGGTCTCGATGGCCGCGTTGTCCTTGCGCAGGTCGTTCTGGCCGGAGTCCAGCGAGACGATGATCGCGTTGAGGTGTGACTGCGCCGACTTGTACTTGGCGAAATACCGGTCGATCTTGTCACCGCCGGGCAGCCACTTCAGGACCTTCTGCACCCCGGTCAGGTCGGCCCGGTTGGGGTCCAGGTCGGTGATCGTGGTGCGCAGGTCGATGAGGGTGTTGGCGACCCTGGTCTGGGCGTCGTCGGGGGTGCGGCCCCGGCCGCGGCCCAGGGCGGCGGCGGGACGCTCCAACATGCGGTTGGACATCCCGGCCGCCGCGCGCATGTCCTGCTCGCCCATCGACGTGATCGAGGTGACCTTCTTCTGGAAGGCCGGCGAGTTGGTGTCGATCGCGGCCAGCTCCTCGACGAAGGCGGCGGCCTTCTTGCGCAGCTCCACCTGCTTCTCGGACTGCACGGGCACCGCACCTGCCGCCTGAGCCGGCTCCACGACCACGACCGGAGCGGGAGGAGTCAGCACCAGCGCGCCCTGTTGCGGGGGGCCGCCGAGATCGAGTTCGGACATTCCAGGGACCCTCTCGTTCTGGTGCAGGTCAGCCGACGTTGACGCCGAAGTCGCGGGCGATCCCGGCCAGCCCGGAGGCATACCCCTGGCCGACGGCGCGGAACTTCCACTCGCCGTTGTGCCGGTAGAGCTCGCCGAAGATCATCGCGGTCTCCGAGGAGGCGTCCTCGGTGAGGTCATAGCGGGTGAGCTCGGCGCCACCGTCCTGGTTGACCACCCGGATGAAGGCGTTGCGGACCTGCCCGAAGTTCTGGCCGCGCTGGGGCGCCTCATAGATCGACACCGGGAACACGATCCGGTGGCACTCCGCCGGCACCTGGCCGAGCTGCACCAGGATCTTCTCGTCGTCACCGTCGCCGCCGCCGGTGAGGTTGTCGCCGGTGTGCTCGACCGACCCCTCCGGGCTCTTCAGGTTGTTGAAGAAGACGAAGTGCAGGTCGGAAAGGATCTTGCCGTTCTCGCCGAGCATGAGGGCGCTCGCGTCGAGGTCGAACTCGGCGCCGCTGGTGGACCGCTCATCCCAGCCGAGGCCGATCATCACCGCGCGAAGGTTCGGCGCCTGCTTGGTGAGCGAGACATTGCCGCCCTTGGTGAGGGTGACGGACATGGGAACTCTCCTCGCGCTCTCGTTGTGGTCGTCAACCATGTCCGATCGGCCTGTCGGATATATTCATCCGGCTGATCGACGACACCGGAGCCGCCTTCAAAGCTAGCGCGCGTCCGGCTAGTGTCGAACATTGATCGAACAAGGCGGAGCCTACCGCAACGCTTCAAGCAGACGCGCCCGCACGAACGAGCGAACGTCGGCTTCTCCTGGCGGCCGGACGCTACTCTCGGGCGGGCACCATCATGATCAGCCGCCGGCGCCGCCTGACGCCGGGGGATCATCGGCAAAACATCGAATGACTGGAGATCGGTATGGGCATCAGCCTGACCAAAGGTGGCAACGTCTCACTGACCAAGCAGGCGGGTCCCGCCGGTCTGACGGCAGTGACCGTCGGCCTCGGTTGGGATGTCCGCACGACGACAGGCACCGAGTTCGACCTCGATGCGTCGGCGATTGCGACGAACGCCGAGGGCAAGGTCTTCTCCGACAAGCACTTCATCTTCTACGGCAACCTGGCGACCCCGGACGGCGCGATCCAGCACACCGGCGACAGCCTCACCGGTGAGGGCGGCGGCGACGACGAGCAGATCAAGGTCAACCTGGCCGCGCTGCCCGCCGAGATCGACAAGATCGTCTTCCCGGTGTCCATCTACGACGCAGACACCCGCTCGCAGTCCTTCGGGCAGGTCCGCAACGCCTTCATCCGCGTGTTCAACAGCGCCGACGACGTCGAACTCGCGCGGTACGATCTGAGCGAGGACGCCTCCACCGAGACCGCGATGGTGTTCGGCGAATTGTACCGCAATGGTGCCGAATGGAAGTTCCGCGCGGTCGGTCAGGGCTACGCATCCGGGCTGCGGGGCATCGCCGGGGACTTCGGCGTCAACGTCGGATAGTAAGGTCGGCGCACCCGCAACATCCAGATGAGTCCGAAACGGTGTGACAGATGTTCCTGAAGACATTCGGCTGGTCGCTGGGGGTCACCGCGGTGACACTCGCTGCCGCCTTCTTCCTAGGTGGGCCGTCCGCGTTCCTGATCGTCGCCATTCTGTGCGTCCTGGAGATCTCGGTGTCGTTCGACAACGCCGTGGTCAACGCGACCGTGCTGGGACGGATGAATCCCTGGTGGCAGCGGTTGTTCCTCACCGTGGGCGTCCTGATCGCCGTATTCGGCATGCGTCTGATCTTCCCGCTGCTGCTGGTCGGCGTCACCGCCCAGCTCAACCCGGTCGACGTCGTCCGGCTCGCCCTCGAGGGCGGGTCGGTCGACGAGCCCGGCACCTATGCCGCGCTGCTGCACGAGGCGCACCCGAGTATCGCCGCGTTCGGTGGCATGTTCCTGCTCGTGCTCTTCCTCGACTTCATCTTCGAGACCCGCGAGCACACCTGGCTGACCTGGCTGGAGAAGCCCCTTGCCAAGATCGGCAAGCTCGACCAGCTGTCGGTCGTGATCTCCCTGGCGATCCTCGTCGTCGCGGCGGAGACCCTGGCCAAGGACGTCGGCACGGTCATGGTGTCCGGCGTGCTCGGCATCGCCGTCTACATCCTGGTCAACAGCCTCGGTGAACTCTTCGAGAATGCTGGTGGCCTCGGCGATGAAGACGACGAGGACGAGGACGAGAAGGCCGCCGGGATACACGGCGACGCGGGCGACGTCGAGGCTTCCGTCAGCCGCACCGGCGGGCCGAACGCCGTCATCCAGGTGGCCGGCAAGGCCGCGTTCTTCCTGTTCCTCTACCTCGAGGTCCTCGACGCGTCGTTCTCCTTCGACGGCGTCATCGGCGCGTTCGCCATCAGCCAGAACATCTTCGTCATCGCCGCCGGCCTCGGCGTCGGTGCGATGTACATCCGGTCGCTGACGGTGTATCTGGTCCGCAAGGGCACCCTGAGCGAATACGTGTTCCTCGAGCACGGTGCGCACTGGGCGATCGGCGCCCTCGCCGCAATCCTTCTGGTCGGCATCAAGTACGAGGTGCCCGAGGTCGTCACCGGCCTGATCGGTGTCGGCTTCATCCTCGCCGCGTTCCTGTCCTCGGTGATCCTCAACCGGCGCAACAGCGCCGCTGAGGCCGCGGAGGAACGCGCCGAGAGCCTCGCCGGCCGCCCGTAACCCAACCCGCGTCCCCCGTCCGGGAAGGCAGGCAACGCCGTGACGAATCCGAACAACCCGGTCTCGCTGTCCAAGGTCACGCTGACCAAGGCAGCACCGGCGGTCTCGCTCGCCAAGCAGGGCGGGACCGCGGGCATCCTCCGGGTCAACCTCAACTGGGCACAGCCCGCCGCCAAGGGTGGACTGTTCAAGCGCAAGCCGCAGGGCATCGACCTGGACCTCGGCTGCCTCTACGAGTACAGCGACGGCTCCAAGGGGGTCGTGCAGGCGCTCGGCAACTCGCTGCGCGACGTGCACACCCTGGGCCGTGACCCGATCTGCCGCCTGGACGGCGACGACCGCAGCGGCACCAACACCGGCGGCGAGAACCTGTTCGTCGACCTGCGGTACGCGGCGAACATCCGCCGGATCCTGGTGTTCGCGTTCATCTACGAGGGCACCCCGAACTGGGCCGCGGCCCAGGCCGTGGTGACCCTCTTCCCGGTCGCCGGCCCCCAGCTGGAGATCCACCTCGACGAGCCGGACCCGTCGGCCATGATGTGCGCGATCGCGATGATCGAGGGCAACGGCGCCGACGTGTCCGTCCGCCGCGAGGTCCGCTACGTCCGCGGTGGCCAGCGTCTGCTCGACGAGACCTACGGCTGGGGCATGAACTGGGCGGCCGGCCGAAAATGACAGCGTTGTCGACTTTCTGGAAGGCGCACGTATGGGTGTGAGTCTGAGCAAGGGCCAGTCCGTCTCGCTCGTCAAGGGCGGCGGCGGCACGCTCACCAAGGTCCGCATGGGCCTCGGCTGGGACGCGATGAAGAAGAAGGGCCTGTTCGGCGGGCTGAAGACCCAGTCGATCGACCTGGACGCGTCCTGCCTGCTGTTCGACAGCGCCAAGGCGCTCGTCGACCAGGTGTGGTTCCGGCAGCTGCGCAGCACCGACGGTGCCGTCCAGCACACCGGCGACAACACCACCGGCGCGGGCGAGGGCGACGACGAGAGCATCATCGTCGACCTGGTCGCGCTGTCGCTGAACGTCAGCACGCTGGTGTTCGTGGTCAACTCGTTCACCGGCCAGAGCTTCGCCCAGATCGAGAACGCGTATTGCCGCCTCATCGACGAGACGAACGGCGCCGAGCTGGCCCGCTTCGACCTCAGCGGCTCCGGCCCGCACACGGCGCAGGTCATGTGCAAGCTGACCCGCGACCAGCAGGGCTGGACGATGACCGCGATCGGCACCCAGGCCTCCGGACGCACGTTCCGCGACCTGCTGCCGGCCGTCAACACCCACCTCTGATCCCGCGCACCCCGCGCCCGCCCCGCCGGTTTCTCCGGCGGGGACCGGGCGCGGTCGTGTTTCTCCGGGCCGATGACCGGGGCCGATAACGAGTGGATCGCGCCTGCGCCGGGCGCCTACGATCCCGGGCATGGCGAAGGGGCGCGGCACCGGCAGTCTGCGTCCCGTCCAGGACGTCGTGTCCAGGATCCGGTTCGACGCCGCGCTGGACGCCACCCGGTTCGTCGTCGGCTACGAGGAGCGGGGCGCCGGGATCCGGGAGTCACCGCTGCCGCTGTTCGTCGCCGGCGGGGACGTGCCGTGGCACCGGGTCCGATACGTCAAGGCCGGCGACCTCACCGTCTGGGACCGCCATGCTCGGGTCGACCTGGTCTTCGGCACCGGCGACACACCGGCCGCCGACCTGACCGCGATCGGGGCCGCGGACCCCGGGCCGCGGCCCGCGGCGAAGGCCGCGCAACGCACGGGACGGCAGATCGCCTTCGACCCGGCGGCGTGCCTGCGGTTCGACCCCGCGGCCGGCGCGTGGGTGCCGGCCGGCCCGCCCGGGGACGTGCGGGTCGACGCGGTGCAGGTGGCGACGTTCAACGTGCTGTCCGACGCGTATGACCGCGACCTCACCTACCCGGACCAGCGGGTCCCCGCCTGCGTCGAGGTCCTGCAAGGGCTCGGCGCCGACGTCGTCGCGCTGCACGAGGTGACGCCGGCGCTGTGGGACACGCTGCTGGCGGCGGCGTGGGTGCGGGCCGGATACCACGTGTCCGTGGGGCCGGACCCGGCGGCGGGCTACGGCACCGTCCTGCTCGCCCGCTGGCCCCTGGCCATCGAGGTGCACCGGCTCAGCGCATACAAGCGGACGGTCCTCGGCCTGCTGGACCTGAACGGGCGGCGGGTCGGGTTCGTCGCCGCGCACCTCACCAGCGACCACACCGCCGGCGCCGAGCAGCGCCGGGAACACCAGCTGCGCATCATCGACGAGCGGCTCGGCCGTGGCGACCTCGACGGCGCCGTCGTCCTGGCCGACCTCAACTTCGGCGACGACGCCCGGCCCGACGTGGACGGGTACACCGACCCGTGGCGGGTGCTGCGCCCGCACGACGCCGGGTTCACATTCGACCCGGCGGTGAACCCGCTCGCGGCCCTCGCCTCGGTGACCGGCCGCCCCCGGCGGCTGGACCGGATCCTGGTCCGCGCCGGCACCCCCGGCGGGCTCGTCCCGCTCGCCGTCGAACGCTTCGCGGAGCACCCGTTCGACGGCGACCGCTTCGTGTCCGACCATTTCGGGGTCACCGCGCTGCTGCAGGACGCGGCACCGTCCACAGTGGTCACCACCGCGCCGGTGCACACGTCCGCGCTGGTGCTCCGGCCGCCGCCGGCCGTGTGGGCGCCGTTGCAGGCGATCCGCGCCGCGCACGACCCGTCCTTCCAGCGCTGGATGCCGCACGTGAACCTGGTGTACGGGTTCGTCCCCGAAGCCGGCTTCCCGGCCGCGGCGGCGGCGGTCCGCGAGGCCGTCGCCGGGCTCGGGCCGCTGCGGATCCGGCTCGAGACGTTCCGCACCTTCGAGCACCGCGGCAGCACCACCGTGTGGCTGGAGCCGGCCCCCACCGGCCCGCTGCGGGAGCTGCAGGCCCTGCTGGCGCAACGGTTTCCCGGCTGCGTGGAGCAGGACAGCCGCGGCGGGTTCACCCCGCACCTGACGGTCGCGAAGCTCACCGGGTCCGACGTCGCCGCGCGGGTACGCCAATGGCAGGCCGAATGGGTGCCCCTGGAGTTCACCGTCTCGTCCGTGGAGCTCATCAGCCGCCGTGACGGCGAGCCGTTCGCCGTCCGGGACAGCGTCGCCCTCGGCGGCGTGGCCGACGCGCATCCGGCGGTGGTGGCGCTGCCGGCGTGGAGCAGGCTGCCGTCGCCGGCGCACGGGGCCGCGCTGCACGCCGTCGCGGACGCCTGCGCGGCCGTCGACCCCGGCACGCGGCTGCACGTCGTCGGCTCGGTGCGGCTCGGGATCGCCGGCCCGGCGACGGACCTGGACCTGGTGTGGGCCACCGCCGCCCCGGACGCCCTCGCCGGGCTCGCCGGGCTGCTCGACGGCGCGCGCCTCGCCGGCAGCGTCGTCCCCGTCGTGCGGGCCACCGTCGGCGGGGTCGGCGTCGACGTGCAGCGCGTGCGCGCCGACCCCGGCGACCCAGCCCTGGACCTCGGCGCCCTCGACGACGCCGACCTGCGGGCCGTCCTCGCCGTCCGGGACGCCGACGCGTTGCCGGCCGCCGACGCCGGGTTCCGGGCGCTGCTCGGCGAGGTCCGGGCCTGGTCCCGGGACCGGCAGCTCGACGGCGCCGCCTGGGGGCTCGTCGGCGGGTTCAGCTGGGCGGTCCTGGTCGCGGAGGCCCGCGCGCACTACGTCACCGACCTGGCCGGGTTCCTGCGGCACTGCGCCGGGCACCCCCGGCGCCCGCGCCGCGGCGAACGGCACGCCTACTGGCCCGTGTACTCCCCGACCCCGCCCGGCATCAACACGACCCGCTCGATGACCCGGTCGACCGCGGCCGTGCTGCAGGAGGCCTTCGAGGGCGGCGGCTCCCGGTCCCACGAGCACCGCGTGCTGCTCGCCGGCGACGTGGAGGGCCGGGTGCTGGGCCTGATCCTCGCGCTGGAGGACGTGGGGGCACGGGTCCGGCCGTACCCACGAGCCGCCGCCCTCGGCGTCGACGGCGGCGACCCCGAGGTGCTGCGCGCCACGGTCGCCGCGTCCGAGCTGCCCGCGACGCTCGTCCGCGCCGCCTAGCCAGGGGTCACAGGGCTGCGGTCAGGGTGGCGATCACGGCGGCGGCGGGCCCGGTCGCCGCGTGCCGGTGGCCGGTGCCGGCCCACAGGTGGACGCGGTCGGTGTCGCCGGCGGCGGCCGCGGCCCGGCGCAGCGGGCCGGTGAGGTGGTGGATCTGCGGGTAGCCCAGCGGCGCGGTCGCGTCGTGCCGGTCGATGAACCCGTTGCGCAACGCCCGCGCCGGCCGCCCGGTGAACGCCCGCGTCACCACCGTGTCGTGCCCGCCGGCGGGACCCCCGCCGGAGGCGGCGGCCGACAGCGCGGCGGACAGTGCGGCGGTCAGGGCGGCGCGGTGCGGGGCGGAGGTGCCGGCCTCGTCGGTGCGCAGCAGCGCGGTGCCGACCATCGTGGCGGCCGCCCCGGCGTGCAACGCGGCGGCCACGTCCGCGCAGCTCGCGAGGCCGCCGGCGGCGACGACCGGCAGCGGCGTCACGGCCAGGACCGCCGCGACGAGCTCCGGCAGCGACGCCGCACCGAGCGGCTGCGAGGGGGTCAGCGTCGCGGAGTGCCCGCCGGCGGCGGACGCCTGTACGACGAGGGCGTCGACGCCGGCCTCGGCTGCCGCGAGGGCCTCGGCGGGGTTGGTGACGGTCTGCAGGACGAGCGTCCCCGCCCGGCGCAGCGCGGCGACGGTCGCGGCGGGCGGGACGCCGAACGTGAAGCTGACCGCCGGGACCGGGTCGGCGAGCAGCAGGTCCAGTTTCGCCGCCCAGTGGTCGTCGTCGGGGGCCGGCGGGAGGGCGGGGGACAGGCCGTACACGGCGAACTCGGGCCGCAGCTCCTCCAGGTACCGGTGCAGCGCGCCGGCGTCGGCCGGGGTGGGTGACGGGGCGAAGAGGTTGACGCCGAACCAGCCGCCGCCGGCGCGGACCTCGGCGACGCGGGCGGCGAGGTCGTCGGGCGCCAGGTAGCCGGCGGCGAGGAAGCCGCCGCCGCACGCGGCGAGGAGCGCGGGCGTGCCGGCGCCGCCGGCCATCGGCGCCGCGAGGACGGGACCGGGGAACTCGATGCGGGTCACAGGCCAATGTAACAACTTTCGTGACTACCGTGAGTTATGCAAGTCGTTGCACGGACGGATGGCGTTTTTGCACGACCACTGGTTAGACTGCGGGCGTGGTCACGAGACTGTCGAAGGTCGCGAAATACGCCGGCGTGAGCGAGGCGACGGTCAGCCGGGTGCTGCACGACAGGCCCGGCATCGCCGCCGCGACCAGGGATTCCGTGCTCACCGCGCTGGACGTGATGGGCTATCAGCGGCCGTTCCGGCACCGCAGCGAGATGGCCCGGCTGGTCGGCATGGTGCTGCCCGACTTGCACAACCCGATCTTCCCCGCGTACGCGGAGGCGATGGCGGGCGCGCTGTTTCGGCAGGGTCTCGTGCCGGTGCTGTGCACGCGCACGTCCGACGGCGTCTCCGAGGCGCACTACATCGAGATGCTCCTGGCCCGGCAGGTCGCGGGCATCGTGTTCGTCGCGGCCAGCTACGCCGACGCCGGCCCGGAGCAGGCCGCCGCGCTGCGGCAGCGCAAGCTGCCGATCATCCTGATCAACCCGGCGGACGAGAACCGGGACGTGCCCCGGGTCGGCGTCGACGACGCGATGGCCGTCGACCTGGCCCTGGCGCACCTGCAGAGCCTCGGCCACCAGCGCATAGGCGTCGTCGTCGGGCCCGCCGGGCACGTGCCCTCGGACCGCAAGGTCGCCGAGTTCCTGGCCCGCGTGAAGGGCCCGGCACGCAAGCTCGTCGCGCACACCCTGTTCTCGATGGAGGGCGGCCAGGCGGCCACGAACGGGCTGCTCGCGCAGGGTGCGACGGCGGTCGTGTGCGCCAGCGACGCCCTGGCGCTCGGCGCCATCCGGGCAGCCCGCAAGCAGGGCCTGGACGTGCCCCGCGACCTGTCCGTCATCGGGTTCGACGACTCGACCTACATGGCCTACACCGACCCGCCGCTGACCACGCTGCGGCAGCCGATCGAGACCATCGGCGCGGCCGCGGTCGCGTCCCTCGTCGCCCAGATCGACGGGCGCAAGGTTGCCCTCGACGAGCAGCTCTACGACCCGGAGCTCATCGTCCGCGACTCCACGGGACCGGTGAAAAAGAGCCTCTGACCTGCGCATACAACTGCATTTGCAAGGCTACGCAAGCGAAGCAGCTACTTCTTGCACTGGATTGCAAGAAGCTATGGACTTTCTGATGTCGATGGTCCTACTCTCGTCTCCACGCGCCGTTCACAGCGGCGCGGCCCTCACACGTCGTGAGCAAGAAGCCACACCCCTCGGGTCCGCTACCCGATCTTTTGGCTCGTGGAGAGAGAGGCACCATGAAGCACCTGCGCGGCGCCCTGAGCGTGACGCTGTGCGCGTCACTGCTCTTGGCCGCATGTGGCGATGCGAACGAACCTTCGGACGCGGCCGGCGGTCCCGTCACGATCACCGTCAACGGCATGCCCGCCGCCACCGACGAGTACAACCGCGCCAACTTCGAGAAGGACATCAAGGACTTCGAGGCGAAGCACCCGAACGTCAAGATCGACGCCAAAGAGGGTCAGATGGACCCGAAGACGTTCAGCGCGAAACTGGCCGGCGGCCAGCTCGAGGACGTCTTCTACGTCTACTTCACCGACCCGCAGAACCTGATCGCGAAGAAGCAGGTCTCCGACATCACGCCGTATCTCGGTGAGGTGCCGGCGATCAAGGACGTCCGCCCCGTCCTCATGCAGGTCTTCAGCGACAGCAAGGGCAAGGTCTACGGCCTGCCGTCGGCCAACTACTCCCTCGGCCTGATCTACAACCGCAACCTGTTCCAGCAGGCGGGTCTGGACCCCGACAAGCCGCCGACGACGTGGGCCGACGTCCGCGAGGCCGCGAAGAAGATCACCGCGCTCGGCAACGGCATCACCGGTTACGGCGACTACAGCAAGAACAACACCGGCGGCTGGCACTTCACCGCCGAGCTCTACTCCATCGGTGGCGAGGTCGCGGTCAAGGACGGCGACACGTACAAGGCCGCCTTCAACAACGCGCAGGGCAGGCAGGTCCTGCAGCAGCTCAAGGACATGCGCTTCACCGACCGGTCGATGGCGGAGAAGCAGGCCCTCGAATACGCCGACCTGCTGACCCAGATGGCCGCCGGCAAGCTCGGCATGTTCATCGGCGGCACCGGCGACCTGCCCAACATCGTCAACCAGTACAAGGGCAAGTACGAGGACTACGGCCTCGGCGTCATCCCCGACGGCAAGGCCACCCTCGGCGGCGGCGACGGGTACATGTTCAAGGCCGGCCTGTCCCCGGCGAAGATCAAGGCGGGCCTGCAGTGGCTCGCGTTCCGCAAGCTCGACCCGGACCGCGTCGATGCCGACAAGGCCCTCGACAAGCAGAAGAACCAGCCGGTCGGCATCCCGGAGCCCAACATCTGGACCGGCGCGTCGGAGCAGAAGCTCATCGCGGCCAACACCAAGTACGCCAACGTGCCCGCCGCCAACTACGCGCCGTTCAACAAGGCCGGCGCCGGCATCCCGCTGAAGGTCGAGCCGCCGGCCGCGCAGCAGTGCTACGCCGCGCTGGACACCGCGATGCTGAAGGTCCTCACCGACCCGAACGCGAACATCGACCAGCTGCTCAAGGACGCCGAGACCCAGGTCAACCAGATCCTGTCGACAGTCAAGTAACGATGGTGACGATCACCCCCACCCGTCCCGCGCGGCCCCTGCACCAGGGGGCCGCGCGGAGCGGAAGGACGAAGCGCCGGATCGCCGACAACGCCACCGCCTATGCGTTCCTGGCGGCGGGCCTGCTCTGCTTCGGGCTGTTCAGCTGGTGGCCGCTCATCAAGGGCATCATCCTGGCGTTCCAGCAGGACAACTTCGTCACCGAGCCGGAATGGGTCGGCCTGGACAACTTCCGGGCCGTGCTGGACGACCCGCTGTTCTGGACGGCGTGGAAGAACACGGCGATGTTCACCGCCCTCGCCCTCGTCTTCGGTTACCTGGTGCCGTTCGGGGTCGCGATCGTCATCCACGAGCTGCGGCACCTGAAGGGGTTCTTCCGGTTCGCCGTCTACCTGCCGGTGATGCTCCCGCCGATCGTCACCGTCATCCTGTGGCAGTACTTCTACGACCCCGGCAACGGCCTGTTCAACGCGATCCTGTCAACGCTGCACCTGCCGGAGTCCGGTTGGACCCAGTCACCGCGGATGGTGATGGTGTCCCTCGTCCTGGTCAGCACCTGGGCCAACATGGGCGGCGCCACCATCATGTACCTGGCGGGCCTGGCCAGCATCCCCGGCGAGCTGTACGAGGCCGCGGAGCTGGACGGCGCGAGCGTGTGGCGCCGCATCCGGCACGTGACGCTGCCGCAGATGCGGTTCCTGCTCCTGGTGCTGCTCCTGCTGCAGATCGTCGCCACGATGCAGGTCTTCATCGAGCCCTACCAGCTGACCGGCACCACCAACCCGGACTCGATCACCGTCATGGTGCTCATCTACCGCTACGCGTTCACCGTCAACAACGACTTCGGGATGGCCGCCGCGATGAGCGTGCTGCTGTTCGTCGTGCTGGGCGCGTTCTCCGCCGTGTACCTGCGACTCACCCGGAGGGCGTCGTGAGCGAGCGTTCCCTGATCTCCGGCAGCGAACTGCGCCGCCACCCGGTGCTGTACCGGATCGTGCTGTGGTCGCTCGCGGTGCTCTTCGTCGCGCTGTTCGTGTTCCCGCTCTACTGGATGGTCACCGGCGCGGTGAAGACACCCGTCGAGCTCGCCCAGCCGACGCCGACGCTGGTGCCGCACAGCTGGCACCCGGAGACGTACCTCGACGCGTGGCGGAAGCTCGAGATCGGCCGCTACCTGCTCAACACCGCGTTCTACGCGGTCGGCGGCTGGCTGTTCCAGCTCACCGTTGACGTCGCCGCCGCCTATGCCCTGTCGAAGCTGCGGCCGCGCCTCGGCAAGCTGATCCTCGGCGGCATGCTCGCCAGCCTGATGCTGCCCGCCGCGGCGCTACTGGTGCCCAGCTACCTCACCGTCGCCGACGTGCCGCTGCTGCACCTGAACCTGCTCAACACCCCATGGGCGCTGTGGCTGCCGGGCGCCGCCAACGCCTTCAACATCTACGTCCTGAAACGCTTCTTCGACCAGATCCCCGACGAGCTGCTCGACTCCGCCGGCATCGACGGCGCCGGCCGGCTGCGCATGCTCTGGCACGTGGTGCTGCCACTGTCCCGCCCGGTCCTCGCCGTGGTCTCGATCTTCGCGATCATCGGCGCCTGGAAGGACTTCCTGTGGCCGCTGCTCGTGCTGCCCGACCCGGGCGCCCAGACGATCAGCGTCGCGCTGAGCCGCCTGGCGTTCAACGGCTACGTGACTCCCAACGAGATGTTCGCGGGGCTCGCCATCGCCAGCATCCCGATGGTGGTCGTGTTCGCCGTCTTCCAACGCAGCATCTTGAGCGGCCTGTCCGCGGGCGCGCTCAAAGGCTGATAACACCCCATTTTCACCCCTGAAGGAGATCGGTTCGATGCTCCGACGATCCCGCCTGCTCGCGATCGGGGCCGCCACCCTGGTCGCGGCGGCCTCCACCATCCTGGTCGCGACCCTGAACGCGGAAGCGGCCACCACCACCTACCAGGCCGAGTCGGCCGCACTGAGCGGTGGCGCCGCCACGGCCACCGACCACAGTGGATACACCGGCTCCGGTTTCGTCGGCGGCTACGTCGACGGCAACAAGGGCAACGCCGCCACCACGTTCAGCGTCAGCGTCGTCGGTACCGCGCAACGCACGCTGACGCTGCGCTACGCCAACGGCACGGGCTCCGCCAAGACCCTGTCGTTGTACGTCAACGGTTCCCGCATCACCCAGGTCACCCTGAACGCGACCGCCAACTGGGACAGCTGGGCCACCCGCGTCGACACCGTGCCGTTGAACAACGGCGGCAACAGCGTCGCGTACCGCTTCGACGCCGCCGACTCCGGCAACGTGAACCTCGACAGTCTCGTCGTCGCCGACGTCCCGGCGCCGCCGGCCGGCACGTACGAGGCCGAGTCCGCCGCGCTGTCCGGCGGCACGGTCGTCGCCACCGACCACAGTGGATACTCCGGGTCCGGTTTCGTCGGCGGCTACACCGACGGCAACCGGGGCAACGCGGCCACGACGTTCACCGTCAGCCGCTCCGGTGCGGGCTCGTCGTCGCTGACCCTGCGCTACGCCAACGGCACAGGGTCGGCGATGACGCTCTCGTTGTACGTCAACGGTTCCCGGCTCACCCAGGTGTCGCTGCCGGCGACCGCCAACTGGGACAGCTGGGCCACCCGCGTCGACACCGTGTCGTTGAACAACGGCGGCAACAGCGTCGCGTACCGCTTCGACACCGCCGACTCCGGCAACGTGAACCTCGACAACCTCGTCGTCGCCGCCGTGACCACGTCGCCGACCCCGTCGACGTCACCGTCCACGCCGCCGCCGTCCGGCGGGGCGGAGCTGGAGACCGCGTTCCTGTCCGGCGGCGCCACCGTCGCCACCGCGATCGGCGGCTACACCGGCACCGGCTACGCCACCGGTTTCACCGCCGCCGGCGCCCGGGTCATCCGGACCGTCAACGTCAGCGCCGCCGGCACCGCGGCCACCAGCCTGCGGTACACCAACAGCACCGGCAGCGCGAAGACCCTTTCGGTATACGCCAACGGCGTGAAGGCCGGGCAGCTGACCCTGGCCGCCGGCGGCGGCTGGCTCACCGCCACGCAGACCCTGCCGTTGCGGGCCGGGCTCAACCTGATCGGCTACCAGTACGACAGCGGCGACACCGGCAACGTCGCCCTCGACAACGTCGCCGTCGCCGGGTCCACCGCCCTCGCCGCGCGCGGCGCGACCGTCCCCTACACCGAGTACGAGGCGGAGAGCGGCAGCACCAACGGGGTCACGATCGGCCCGGACCGGGCCTACCTGACCGTGGCCGCGGAGGCGTCCGGGCGCCGGGCGGTCCGCCTCGACAACGCCGGCAAGTACGTGCAGTTCACCCTCACCAAACCGGCCAGCTCCCTGGTCGTGCGGGCGTCCGTGCCCGACAACGCGGCCGGCACCGGCACCAGCGCGAACCTCGCCGTCTACGCCGGTGGCGCCAAGGTCAAGGACCTGCCGGTCAGCTCCACCTACAGCTGGGTGTACGGCGCCTACCCGTACAACAACAACCCCGCCGGTGGGGAGCCGCACCGGTTCTTCGACGAGTTCCGCACCACGCTG
Source organism: Dactylosporangium sp. NPDC049525 (assembly GCF_040676755.1). Classification (NCBI taxonomy): domain Bacteria; kingdom Bacillati; phylum Actinomycetota; class Actinomycetes; order Micromonosporales; family Micromonosporaceae; genus Dactylosporangium; species Dactylosporangium sp. NPDC049525. The sequence goes on from NZ_JBFAPO010000009.1 coordinate 54,833, forward strand.
CCCAGCTACCCGGCCGGCACGGTGCTGAAGCTGCAGAACGACGGCGGCACCCCGATCACCGTCGACCTCGTCGACACCGAGGTCGTCGCGCCGGCGCTGACCGCACCCGCGAACGCGCTGTCCATCACCGACTACGGCGCGGTCTCTGGCGGCGGCGACGACACCGGCGCCTTCAACACCGCGGTCGCGGCCGCGAGGTCGCAGGGCCGCACCCTGTGGCTGCCGGCCGGCACCTGGGACATCACGTCCCGCATCAACGTCGACCACGTCACCGTCCGCGGCGCCGGGCAGTGGCACACCACGATCCGCGGCGCGAACGGCAAGGGCGGCTTCTTCGCCACCGGCGCGGGCGTGCAGCTCGCCGACTTCACGATCGCCGGCGACGTCCGGTACCGCGACGACACGAACTTCGACGCGGCCCTGGAAGGCAACTTCGGCACGGGTTCGCTGCTGCACAACCTGTGGATCGAGCACACCAAGGTCGGGCTGTGGGCGTCCAGCGGCACCGACGGCCTGTACGTCGCCGGGGTCCGCATCCGGGACACGTTCGCCGACGGCGTCAACCTCAACGGCGACCTGCGCAACACCCGCGTCGAGCAGAGCGTCCTGCGCAACACCGGCGACGACGCCCTCGCCATGTGGTCGAACTCGGCTCCGGTGACCAACACCGCGTTCACGTTCAACACCGCCGCTCTGCCGATGCTCGCCAACACGGCGGCCATCTACGGCGGCAACGGCAACCGGATCGAGGACAACCTGTTCTCCGACACGGTGTACGCCTCCGCCGGCATCGCCATCAGTACCTGGCACGGTGCGCAGCCGTTCGCCGGCACGACCAGCGTGCAGCGCAACACGCTGACCCGCACCGGCGGCTACGAACGCAACTGGGGCAGCTCGATGGGTGGGCTGTGGCTGTACGCCGAGGCCCGCGACATCACCGCGCCGGTCCTGGTGAAGGACGTCGACATCCTCGACAGCACCTACCAGGGGCTGCTGATGACGTGGCAGCGCACCATCTCCGGGGTCACCTTCGATCACGTGCGGATCGCCGGCGCCGGCACGTATGGCATCGAGATCTCGGCCGCGGGTTCGTCCACCTTCAACTACGTCACCGTCAGCGGCGCGTCGTCGGGCGGCCTGTTGAACAACACCGGCTACACGCTCGTGCGTGGCCCCGGCAACAGCGGCTTCTAAACCCTTACCAACAACGAGAAAGCGGGGACCTCCAGTGTCCACAGCAGACACCCGATGGTGGCGCGACGCGGCCATCTACCAGATCTATCCGCGCAGCTTCGCCGACGACAACGGCGACGGCGTGGGCGACCTGGCCGGGGTCCGGGCCCGCCTCGGGTATCTGCGGGACCTGGGGGTCGACGCGATCTGGTTCAGCCCGTGGTTCCCGTCGCCGATGGCCGACGCCGGCTACGACGTCGCCGACTACCGCGACATCGACCCGTCCTTCGGCACCCTCGACGAGGCCGCGGCGCTGATCGCCGAGGCACACGACCTCGGCATCCGGATCATCATCGACATCGTGCCGAACCACACCTCGACCGCGCACGCCTGGTTCCAGCGGGCCCTGGTGGATCCCTCCTATCGGGACCGGTTCTGGTTCCGGGACGGCAGGGGCGACCTCCCCCCGAACGACTGGGGGTCCATCTTCGGCGGGCCCGCCTGGACCCGGGTCGCCGACGGGCAGTGGTACCTGCACCTGTTCGACGCCGGCCAGCCCGACTTCAACTGGGACAACCCCGTCGTCCGCGAGGAGTTCGAGGACGTCCTGCGGTTCTGGTTCGACCGGGGCGTCGACGGCATCCGGATCGACTCGGCGGCCATGGTGGTCAAGGACCCGGCACTGCCCGACTTCGACCCCGCGTCGCCGCCGGACCCGCACCCGTGGAACGACCGCGACGAGCTGCACGACGTGTACCGCGGCTGGCGCCGGGTCGCCGACGGCTACCAGCCGGGCCGCGCCCTCATCGGCGAGGTCTGGCTCGCCGACCCGCACCGCTTCGCCATGTACCTGCGCCCCGACGAGCTGCACGCGGCGTTCAACTTCGACTTCCTCGGCTGCCCGTGGGACGCCAAGGCGCTGCGCCGGTGCGTCGACGAGACCCTCGACGCGCACGCCACCGTCGGCGCACCCGCCACCTGGGTGCTGTCCAACCACGACGTGACCCGGCACGTCACCCGCTACGGCCGCACGGAGACCGGCTTCGACCACCACCTGCGCCAGACCCGCCACCTCGCCCCGACGGACCTGGCGCTCGGCACCCGCCGGGCCCGCGCCGCCGCCCTGCTCACCATGGCACTGCCCGGCGCCGTCTACCTGTACCAGGGCGAAGAGCTCGGCCTGCCCGAGGTCGAGGACCTGCCGGCGGCGGCGCGACAGGACCCGATCTTCGCCCGGACCGGCGGTGCCGACCCCGGCCGCGACGGCTGCCGCGTGCCGCTGCCCTGGTCCGGGACGGCGCCACCCTACGGCGCCGCCGCCCCCGGCTGGCTCCCGCAGCCGGACGGCTGGGCACAGTGGACGGTCGAGGCGGAGGCGGGCGACCCGTCGTCGATGCTCAGCCTGTACCGGCGGGCTCTGGCGCTGCGCCGCACCGAACCCGGCCTCGGCGACGGCCCGATGGCATGGCTCGACGCGCCGGCCGACGTCCTGGCGTTCACCCGCGAGGGTGGCTTCGCATGTGTCGTCAACCTGTCCGGTGGCCCGGTGGACCTGCCCGCCGGTGTGGTGCTGCTCGCCAGCGGCCCCCTCGACGGCGGCCTGCTGCCGGCCGACACCTCCGCCTGGCTGCGCGTTTCCTGATCGAGCGGCGGGGGGGGGGGCCGGGCCCCCCCCCCCCCCCCCCCCCCCCGGCCGGGGGGGGCGGGGGCATTAAGTGCCCGGGCGGGCCGGGGCGGGGGCGTGCGGTCAAAGTGTGGGGGAGGGGGCGCGGTTTGGCAC